>NZ_FQXR01000004.1:0-78402 GCF_900130025.1 Sporanaerobacter acetigenes DSM 13106
GTTGAACTTTGATAATCTGCACTTGATACTTGCTTAAGTGCTGATGCTTGTTTGTCAATATCTAAAGCATTGTATCTATCAACTAAACTTTGCAAGTCATTTATCAATGTTGATATCTCTATTCCTGAATGCTTTGTGTAATTCTTTACAGAGCTTAAATTATTTATTAGCATTGTAATAAATGTTACATCTTTAAGTGGATTTTCTCCTGTTGCTTCATTTACCATGTTTACTGAGTTCTGGAATACTACTCTTGTTGCTACTATCTCGTCAAATACTAACTTCAATTGGTCTAAAGTGTATCCTTCAGTTGGTCTATTACCTACAAGGTCTACACTTACTGATCTGTCTCTTCCTGGTACCAATTTGCCGTAGTCAGTATTTTCTTCAATTGATAATCCTAATACTCTTGCGTTCTTTTCTATTGCTGTCTTCATTTCATCTGCTGTTTTAGCTTCGTTCACTGCTTTAAGAGCTGCTTCCACTTCTTCTTTTGAGGCATTAGCTTTTACTGTCACTTTACAAGTCGCAATTTTGTTCCCGTCTACTGTTGTTACTGTAATTATTACTGTACCTGATGCCTTTGCTGTTACTTTGCCATTAGCATCTATTGTTGCTATATCAGTATTACTTGTTGACCAAGTTACATTTTTATTGGTTGCATTAGATGGCTCAACTTTAGCATAAAGTTGTATAGAATCATATTTGTCCAATACCAATATGATAGTTGTACTTTTATCTACAACACCAGCTGGATCACATATACTTACTCCTGTTACATTCACTGTTGGTGTTGGCTTTGGTTCTTCTGGTGTTGGGTCTGGACTTGGTATATATCCTCCACCGCCAGTGGAAGTTCCTCCTGTTGAGATACTACCTGATGAACTACTGTCTGTTGAAGGTTTAGTTTCAACTTTTGTTTCTGTACCTTTTTTCACTACCTCGTTATTTACTTTTACTTCTTCTGTGGCTACTAACTTTTCAATTTTCCCTTCTGATTTTATTTCTACATCTTTAGAATTTACTTCTATTTTTCCTATTTCTGCTCCCTTTTCAACTTCAATGTCTGCTTTTCCTACTGCTTGTATATTTTCAACTTTTGCTCCTTCTTTTACGACTAGCTTTGTATCTTTATTCAATACCAAATTTGGAATGCTTACATTGCCTTCCAATACTACTCTGATTCCACCTGAAGTCTTATCAACTACAACTTGACCAAGTTTGGAATTCTTTATTTTGATACTATTTTCTCCTCCGCCCTTGATAACTGTTTCTCCATTCACTGCTACATTATCTAAAGTAACATCTCCATCTCCAATTCCTTCTGTTAAATAAAGATTTCCTTTAATATTAAGTGTTTTTAGTACTACATCAGGAGTATTTATCAATACATTCCCTGAATAATTTTTGTTGTATTCACCTGAAACATTTATGATTTCTCCACTTGTATTAACTATTATCTTAGATGCTTCTCCTTTAGTTATTGGACTTTGAGGTCTAAAAGTATTGTCTGAATATCCACATAAAATTTCTCTGTCCTTCAGTATACTTACATAACCTTTTACATCATTACTTATGGACTCTGCATCTGCAAAATCATTGGCAGATGATGATTGTTTGTCATCTAGTCCAAAAGCAATTCCTATGATTTTAGCTACTTCTTCACGGGTAATTTTTTCATTTGGTCCTAATTTACTACCTTCAGTAGCAGTTATATATCCTGCACTTATTCCCTTTGCTACTTCATCATAATACCACGATTTTTCTTTCACATCAGAAAAATTAACTGCAGACTTTTCTGTGTATTTCATCAATTTGTTGATTATTGTGAAAAACTCTGCTCGTGTAATATTGTTGTTTGCCCTAAATGTGCCATCTGAATATCCCTCTAGTATACCCTTTTCTGCTAAATATACTACATACTCTTTCGACCAATGGTTCTCTACATCTAGACCACCAGCAAATGAAACAATGCTACCTGTAAAAATCATAGAAAATACAATTAGCATTGAGAGTATTTTTTTTACTGATTTCTTAACCATAAAAAAACCTCCTTTATTTTTATACTATCTGTAGCTCATATTAAAACTACAAATAAAAAAGCCACAATTATATAAGGAATTATTATTTCCTTAAATAATTGTGGCTTGTTTCCAGCTGCAAAAACTGCTTCCTTCCACCTGCCAACTATTCATTTTTTGACGCCTCCTAGCATACTTCAGTAGCCTCATTCAGCATAAAAACACAACATAAACTATTATTAGCTACATTACAATCCAAATAAAACGTTTTCACATCCCGCCCCACACTAGTTTCGATCATGTCTACAAGAAAATCTCCATACTCATCGGATATCTTTTTTCTTATGATTTGAACATAGCATTGCCCAATTTCATCTTTAGCCAAATTTTTTTCTAGAGTTGTAAGAAAATCTTCACAGTACACTAAAACTACATCTTCCATTATATAACCTTTCACAACACCAGGTCCCCTGCTAAAATACTTTGACATAAAAGACTTAAAAGAATCTTCAATATGCCGTTTAGCATTGATATTATCAACACAAACAGGCCTTTTCATAAGTTTTTCATTCCCCCCTTCCCTATACTCTTTCATTATAACTCAATATGTTGTTTATGGCTATACCATTAATAGTATGAATATGAATATTGCAATAAGTTAAATTGACTATTTTCTCTAGGGCTAAAAGCCTATCAGCTACTTTGAAACATTCTATATATTTTTTTAAATCCTTCTTTATTACAAACATGTTTAAATATTTTTAACACTTGTAACAAATACAAAAGATAACTTTCTTGTGTTTCGTTGCTTTTGATGTATTATAAAACGAGCAGATAGCT
This sequence comes from Sporanaerobacter acetigenes DSM 13106, assembly GCF_900130025.1. NCBI lineage: Bacteria > Bacillati > Bacillota > Tissierellia > Tissierellales > Sporanaerobacteraceae > Sporanaerobacter > Sporanaerobacter acetigenes. Next base: position 2,862 of record NZ_FQXR01000004.1, read on the forward strand.
ATACTCTATCTGTTCGTTTTTGACTTTTGCGACAGCGAGACTACTGTCCCTTTTGTCGCATAGTTATTTCCCTTCAATTATAGTCTTTTCAACATTGTATTCTGTATCCATTATGACTATATCTGCATCTTTCCCAATTGCAAGACTTCCTTTGGATTTTTCCAATTCCAATAGCTTAGCTGGATTTAAGGATAACATCTTTACTGCTTGAGGAAAATCCTGATTAGTGTTTTCAACTATGTTTTTCAAGGCTATGTTTAAAGTAAGCACACTTCCAGCCAATGACCCACCGTCTTTCAACCTCGCTGCCCCATCTTTAACTATTACTTCTTGCCCACCTAATTCATAGAGTCCTTCCATCATACATCCAGCTCTCATAGAATCAGTGATAAGTACCACTTTGTCATTGCCTTTAACTTTTAGGAGTACATTGAAAGCACCTGGATGAACGTGAATACAATCTGCAATCAACTCACATGTAATGTCGCTATTCATAACAGCACCTACTACTCCTGGCGATCTATGGTTTAGTGAAGTCATAGCATTGAAAGTATGAGTAGCATGGGTTATTCCTTTATTTATAGCCTCTATTGCTTGCTCATAACTAGCACTAGTATGCCCCATGGACAATACTACATCTGAATTTGACTTTATTTTTTCTATAAATTTATAGTTTTCATCTTCTTCTGGTGCTAAAGTAATAATCTTTATAATGTCTAAATAATTTTTAACTAATTCATAATCTGGTTTCATGATATATTTTGGATTTTGTGCTCCCATTTTTTCTTTGCTGATGAAAGGTCCTTCCATGTGAATACCCAATATTTTTGCTCCAGACATCCCTTTTTTCATTCCCTCTTTTACATTATCAAAGGCCTTTAAAATGTCCTCTTTCCCCATAGTCATAGTAGTCGCTAAGAATCCTGTAACTCCTTTTGCAGCTATTGTCTTACTTATGGTTTCTAATGCTTCAATACTTCCATCCATTACATCTTTTCCACCTGCTCCATGTATATGAATATCTATAAATCCTGGCAGTACATAATTTCCCTTTGCATCTATTTTTTCTTCATATTCATACTTACCTAGTTCTTTTTCATCTATTATATCTACTATTTTTTCATCAAATACAATAGCTTTGTTCTCAAGTATTTCATTTTCTGTCATAATCTTGCCATTAAAAATTACCTTCATTTTCTCCACCTACCTTAAATATATTTATCCTCTTTTGGAAATAAATAATCATTTATGTCATAAAAATCTTCCCATTTTAGATATTCTATATCATTTTCTATACAATACTCTTCTAAATAATCTTTTGCAAATAGGCAATCTGCTTCTTTAGCCACATGTACATCTGTGTGTCCATCTCCTATAAATATGACTTTGTCATATTCTTTTTTAAATTTTCTATATAATTGTACTTTTGAATCTGTGTTTTCTTTTATATTTTCTTCTTCGTAAAACTTTACTTTTATTTCATCACCATTGAAAATAAGTCTATTTGCATAAATGGGTATCCCTTCTATTCCATTTTCATTAAAAAATGCTTCTATTCCATTTATAAAACCACCACTTACTACGGCTATAGGTATATTAGCTTTTTTTAAATTTTCATAAAAAGTTTTAAATCCTCTTTGGAGTACCACATCATTTTTTATATAATTCAAATATGTTTCTTCTGTGATTTTTAGATGATTGAATTCATGAATAGCTAAAGTTTTTAAGTCAATTTGTCCACTATAGTACTGCCTTCTCAATTTATTTATATAGTTTTTGTCTCCAAATGTATCAAACAGCACTGTATTTGTGTCAAAAGTAGTTATTGTTCCATCAAAATCGCATAATATTTTTGTACTCAATTTTTTGCCTCCTAAAATGACTAATTATATATCAAAATATACAAATTCCTAATCACTTTATTTTAACATAATTTTTAAAAAACATCACCAATATACCATTTTTAATAACTTTGACATATTGGTGATGTTTGTTATATTTTCATCTTTTCTACCCTTATTTCATCCATGAGTTTTTTTACATTATTCATACTAATTTTCCCAGTCTCTGCCTCCATTGCATTAGCAGTACCGCAAGCAGCTGCAATTCTTAATACAGTTTCAAAATCATATTCTCTAAGTATTGACACAGCAAATCCAGCTACCATTGAATCCCCTGAACCAACTGGGTTTACAGTCTTTATATTTGGAACCTTCACCTTATAAGCATAGTTCTCAAAAAAAGCCATTGCTCCTTCACTTCCAAGTGAAATCACTATTATCTCTACATTCTTATTTAGCAAATTTTTAGCTGCTTGAATTGCATCATTCTCATTAGTAATAGTAAATCCCATAATATTTTCAAGTTCTTCTTTATTTGGCTTTATCAAAAAAGGAGCTGCTTCAATTCCTAGCTTTAAAGCTTCTCCACTTGTATCAAGAATAAATTTTTTACCCTGCTTTTTAGCAATTTTTATTAATTCTCTATAAGTATTAGCTGCTAATCCTTTAGGTAAACTTCCAGAAGCACTTATTACTTCACAGTTTTTTATTTTATTTTTATATAGTTCATAAAAAGCTAAATTTTCACTTTCAGATACATATGGTCCATTTTCTAAAATTTCTGTTTGACTTCCATCATCCGATAATATAGAAAGGCAGCTCCTCGTTTCCCCATCAATAGCGATAAAGTCGTGTTTTATATTTCTACTGTCTAACTCATCTTCAATATATTCCCCACCTTTACCTCCCAGAAATCCTATAGCCATTACTGGTTCATCAAAAGATTTAATAACTTTAGTCACATTTAATCCTTTTCCCCCAGGAGTGTATTGCACTTCTTTAGCCCTAAATATTTTACCTTTTTCAAAACCATCAACTAAATATCTCCTGTCAATAGAAGGGTTTAAGGTTATAGTTAAAATCAATTCTAATCCCCTCCTTTCATATTAGAGTATTTATGCTTTATTCTTACTTCCGCAGATTTCAATTTTATTCATAACCACTTGTTTTATCGCGTTCTTACCAGGAGTTAAATATTTTCGTGGATCATTAGCCATTGGATTCTCTAAAAAGTATTCCTTTATACTATCAGCAAATGGTATTTTTAACTCAGTAGCTATATTAACTTTACAAATACCTAATTCTATAGCCTTTCTTGTGTCTTCTGGAGACACTCCCGAAGCTCCATGGAGTACCAATGGTATATCAATTATCTTTCTAATATTTGCAAGCCTTTCAAAGTCCAATTTAGGCTTTAGTTTATATAAGCCATGAGCAGTACCAATAGCTATTGCAAGAGAATCTATATTAGTTTTCTTTACAAAATCTAATGCCATGTCAGGAACAGTCAATAGTGCCTTCGCGGCATCAACATTTCTTTCATCTTCTTGTCCGCCCACTGTGCCTAATTCTGCTTCTACAGTTACACCCTGCTTATGAGCAAACTCTACTACATCTCTTGTTACTTTTATATTATCCTCATATTGTTTCAGTGAAGCATCTATCATAACAGATTTAAACCCAGCTCCTATACATTCTTCTAAAAAATTTATATCGGAGCAATGGTCTAAATGCAAAGCAACTGGAATATTATGCTTTTTTGCACCTACCCTTGCCATTGCAACCAAATAATCCATTCCCGCATAATCTACAGTGCCTGGAGTTGCTGCAATTATTACAGGAGATTTCATTTCACATGCACCTTCCAACACAGCTTGCATGGTTTCTAAATTGTGTATATTAAAAGCTGGAACTGCATATCTGTTCTTTTTTGCATCTAATAATATTTCTTTTGTTGAAATAATATCCATATCATCTAACTCTCCTTATCAAACATCAATTTATTCTTTATTATTTCTACAATTTCATCTACTTTGTCAGAAGAAATTATTCTATCTATTACATCATTATCTTGTAAAAGAATCATAGCTTCAGATAGTACTTTCAAATGAGACTCATTATCTGAGGCGCCTAATACAAATACTAATTTAACAGGATCCTTGTCATCAACATTGAAAATTACACCTTCCTTAAAAACAGCAAGACTCATGCACATAGATTTGACACCATCTTCTGGTCTACCATGAAACAATGCAATTCCAGGTGCTATAACAATATATGGGCCATATTTTTCTACAGACTCTATCATAGCATCAACATATTTGCCCTCAATCTTATCTGTATCTATTAATGGCTGTCCTGCAATTTTCCCAGCTTCTTTCCAATCTTTAGCTTCAGAACAAATTTTAATAGTTTCTTCATTTAACAAATCCAATAACAATAATATCACTCCTTGGTTAATTTCATAATTTCATAAATATAATCTGGTTTTATAGTCCAATTGATATAATATTACAATTATCATTTAGGCCCTTGTTCAATCTTAAATCAAACAAGGGTCTAAAGTTAAATATTAATTCTAAAATACTATAAAGTTGCAGCTTTTTCTTTGTTTTTTTGATAACGTAACTCTAAATAACTAACTAATATATATACTGAAATAATAACTAGTATTCCAATGGTCGGATTCTTCAACAACAACATCAATACCATTATATCTATACAATCATGACCTACTCCAACAACACCTATTGCAGAAAAATCAAATATTGTATAGAGAAAACCTGACAAAAAGATTAATAAAAAGCCATATGTTAAACCAGAAATCACTGAACCTCTTCGGCCCCCAGTAGAATTACCCATTATACCTGCAACTCCACCTGTAAAAAATGCACCAATTATTGACACTAAAGGAGTAACTTTAAATACAGCTGAACTTACAAACATACCAATTATCATTCCTACAATTGCTGTAACAAATCCTATCATCAATGAATTAGGAGCAAATCCAAATAATGCCGGAACATCTAATGCAGGTATAGCACCAGGAACAAGCCTATCAGCAATACCTTTAAAAGCAGGAACCAATTCCCCTAAAAACATACGTACACCTTGTAAAAGTATAAGTACACCAGCTGCAAACCCCATTGCTTTTAATAATCCGAAAACAATAAAATTTTGATTGCCAGCATACTCTGAAACTACCTTTGGACCAGCTGCAATTACAACTATTAGGTAAAAAATTGTCATAACTAGTGAAACTGACACAGATGTATCTTTGAAAAAGTCTAATGATTCAGGTAATTTTATATCTTCAGCAGATTTTGATTTATCACCCAACAATTTACCCACTTGTGCAGATGCAGTTGTACCTAATGTAGTTAAATGTCCCATTGCTATACTATTAGTTCCAGTTATATTCCTAACCATAGGTTGAGCAATAGCAGGCAATAAAGTAAGAATTATTCCTTGCAAAAGAGAACCAAGTATTATAATCATAGGTTCGCTAAATTTTGCAACGTATAAGCTATAAGAAAGTGCTACCGACGAAATCCACATCATATGTCCAGTTAAAAAGATATATTTTAGAGGTGTAATCCTTGCTAATAATACATTTACTAAAAATCCAATAGCCATAATTAATGCACTAGTAGAAGCTATTATAGGGACAGATGTTTGCATAGCACCTACCACTGCTTCAGATGAGGTTGCAAATCCAGATAAATTGAAAACCTTAGTAAACAAATCAACAAATGGTAAAATTTCCGAAACAATCAAACCTGCTCCAGCTGATAATACCAACATTCCTAATGCTGTTTTTAAAGATCCAGCAAATACTTGTCCAGCTGATTTTTTTTGAAGCATCAGTCCAATCATTGCTATAATTCCAAGTATCATAGCTGGTGTACCTAGAATATCTAGTATTAAACTCAACATTTTATTTTCCCCTCCATATTATTTATTTTTTTCAAAATAAGCTGATAGCTTATCCTTAACTTCTTTTTCATCAACAATATTATCAATAAATATAACATTGTCCTGTCCTTCAAAATTCTTTTTAAATCCACTTGTAGTTACAATTAAATCTGCATTTCTTCCTTTTACTGTTCCCATGTCCCAATGTTCAATATTGCATTTAATCCCCAATTCCTTCATTACATTATCGACTGTTATTTTTAATATTAAACTAGAACCTACACCTAAACCACATACTGTTACTATGTGTAGCATTTTACTTCCCCCTCTACATTTATTATTCTATTTAAATCAAGTTAATAGATTATCTTGGACCTCCTTTCCCCAAATAATATCAAGTATCTTTTAAATATATTGAATTTTTATAAGCAACTTATTTTATCTTTATATTTATTTATATACTCGTTATTTATTGCATCTCCTTTGTCAAGGTTGGAACTCACATATACTGGTGGAATATAACCTTCTTTTACACAGTTCTCAACAGTTTGAGCAACAATGGCTTCCATGACAGTCATACCGAGAACTGTAGAAGTTCCGCAAAACATGTGATCCATCCCATCAATTGATAGACAGGCATCTCCACTAACACATTTAATATCGATTACAACATCAGATACATCTTTTAACAGCTTTCCAGAACTATGTCGAGATGTTACACTATTGGTAAATTGCAACGAAGTTAATGCTATTACTTTCATTCCTTTTTCTTTTGCTGCCAATGCCATATCAACAACGCCTGCATTTCTCCCAGATATTGACACTATAATCATAGTATCTTTTTCATCTACATTTTCCAAATTTAAATAAGTAGGTGTAAAACCCTCAACCCTTTCTTGTATTGTACTTAATTTTGCTTTCGGATATAAAGCCATATGGGGAATAAGCAATGGATTCACTTGCACCAACCCTCCAGCTCTATAAAAAACTTCCATTGAAAACATTTGAGAATGACCACAACCAAAAACATGTATTAATCGATCGTTCATGATAGATTTGGAGCAGTACTCAGCTGCTTTCTCAATATTCTCCTTTTCCTCTTCAAATTGTGTCTCTAATTGTTCTTTAACAGTTGAATAATATTCTAGATATTTCATAACCATCCTCCTCATATAATAGTTTAAAATCAAGTTGCAACTTTCCTAAATAAATTATTTAAATCATATGTTTATTTATATTTATATATATTTACTCCTTTAACCACCCTATTGACTAATCCACTTGGATTTGGATTATCAGGTTCCACATTATTCTTTACTGAAGATAGCAAAGCAAAGATTTGAGCATATAACACATAAAGTAAAGATAAAAATACTTCACAATGAATATTATTAGCATTTTCACTCAAAAACATCTGATAATCTGATACTTCTTCAACACTGCTGCAAAATTCCTTTGAAATTGCTACAACTTTATGTTTTCCTGTATCTCTATAGATTTCGTTTAATAAATCTAAATCATACTTTTTAGAATATTCATCTTCAGAAACATATATAAATATTAATGTATTGTCATTAACTATAGATTTAGGGCCATGTCTAAAACCTAATACCGTTTCTTTATGAGAAATAATTTTACCTCGAGTCAGTTCTAAAATTTTTAATGCACTTTCCTTTGAAAGTCCATAGAAACTTCCCGAGCCTAAATATACAACTCTCTCAAAATCACAATCCAATAATTTTTTAAGTTCTTCATGACCATGTTCTAAGATATTTCTACCAATATCAATCATTTCAATTGCTTCTTTTTTATTATTTTCAAAGTTTGATATATCAAAAACAAGTGATGCTGCAAGAGCCATACACGAAAAACTGCTAGTCATAGCAAACCCTTTATCGTTTGACTTATCTGGCATTAAAAGCAACAATACGTTTTCCTTGTTTTTGGATATTTTCGCCAATTCCCCTTCAGCATTACATGTTATGAATATATGGCTAATATCATCTATTAAATCATTTGCTAAATTATAAGTTGCAACACTTTCAGGACTATTCCCAGATCGAGCAAAGGATACCATTATAGTTGGAATATCTTTTTTCAAGTATAGTTGAGGATTAACAACTATATCCGTTGTAGAAATAGCCTCATAAATAAATTTCTCTCCTCTATTTAAATAAGGAACTATTATATCTCCTATATAAGCTGAAGTGCCAGCTCCAGTAAAAATAACTCTGATTTTTTCTTTCTTTATTCTGTCTTTCATAAAACTATCTATTATGTTCTTGTTAGACTCAATTATCTTCAAAGTTTCTAACCACAACTCTGGTTGTTGATATATTTCTGTAGCAGTATTGAGCCCATTTAATTTTTCCCACATTTCCTTATCAAATCCAAACATTAATATCACACTCCATTTCATTATATCTCATAATGTCGTCATCCTGTCATTACCAGTTTGCCGAAAAATTACTTTTTTAATACTACATGATACTTGAATCTATCTCCCCTTGCAATTCCCTTAGTATACTCAATTATAGTTCCATTTTCATAAGTTATTCTTTCTATCAACATACTAGGCAATTTTTTAGAATAATTCAGTAATTTGGCCTCATCTTCTCTAGTTAATACAGGTTGAAAATTTTCTTCGGCACAAGTAAACTTAACATCATACTTTTTTGTAAACACATCATACATGGCATGTTTTTCCAGTTCGCTTCTCGATAAATTAGGGAATCTATGGCAAGGTACATGACTGGTTTCTACCATCATAGGTTGATTGTCAGCAAGTCTCAATCTTGTAAATATATATATTTTATCTCCAACATTTAAGTCCATTTTTCGTGCTAATTCCTCATTGCACTCTCCTATTTTAAAATCTAAAACTTTTGAACTAGGAGTTTTGCCACTTTTTTTCATTTCCTCTGTGAAACTATAAAATTTTAACAAATCTTGCTTGAACCTTTCCCGAGAAACAAAAGTACCCTTTCCATGTACTCTATATATATATCCTTCTTTTTCTAGTTCTTGTATGGCTTGCCTTACAGTAGATCTACTTATATCATACCTTTCACATAGTTCTCTTTCTGATGGCAACTGATCATCTTCATGTAAATTTCCTTCCTCTATCATAGCTATAACTATGTCCATTAGTTGACAATATAATGGGATTCTACTCGTTTTATCTATTCCTCTCATTTTCTCACCTTTATATTATATTGTTTAATTGGTCCGTACCACATATTATAATATACTATCTCATAAGAATTGTCAATAATTTAAGAATAAAAAATATGGGACATTTTGTTTGCCACCTTTTTGCAAAAAAATGAACAGATAGCTATGCTCTATCTGTTCGTTTTTGATTTTTGCGACAGTGAGACTGCTGTCCCTGCTGTAGCAAAAAGGATTCGACTTCTTTTTGGGATGGGATGGAGTTTTGAGCTCCAATTTTTGTGGTTGCTAAGGCTGCTGCTCCGCTAGCAAATTCAATCATTTTTTCTAAGCTATGATCTATTTTTACAGCTATGGCTCCATTGAAGGTATCTCCTGCTGCTGTAGGATCTGAACTATCTACTGTGAAACTTTCGAAGTACCTTTTCTCATTTTTATCTACATATAGACAACCTTTTGAACCCAAAGTGATAATGACCTTGTCAACACCTTTTCTTAAAAGTATTTCTGAACCTTTTTCTATATCCTTGGTCCCTGTGAGAGTTTCAAGTTCTGTCTCATTGGGAGTGATTATATGGATATATTTAAATATTTCCTCTGGTATTTGTCTTGCTGGTGCTGGATTTAATATTACTCTTTTGTTATATTTTTTTGCAAGGACTATAGTTTCTACAACTGTATCCATAGGTATTTCCAACTGAATCAATACCACTTCTGATTCTTTAATTTTTTCTTCGAATTTCTTTATATGCTCTTTAGAAAGTTTTTGATTTGCTCCAGGATATACTATGATAGAATTTTCTTTGGAATCGCTTATATTGATAGAGGCCATTCCTGTGTTTCCTTCTACTTCAACTATTCCATCCGAACTAATTTCATTTTCTAAAAGATTTTCTTTCATTTCTTTTCCTATGGAATCATTCCCAACAGCGCCAATGAAAAACACATCTCCTCCCAATTTTCGGGCAGCTACTGCTTGATTGGCACCTTTTCCTCCAGGAACTAGGAGCAAATCCTTTGCCATGATAGTTTCTCCCTCTTTGGGAAGTTCTTTAACCAAAAAATTATAATCTACATTGATGCTTCCTACAACTACTATCTTCATCAAAACACCCCATCAATTCAAAATTCTATTACATTTAACAGTCCATTCTACAATTTCATCAATACTCAGTTCTTCGAGTCCTCTGACATAGGTTTTAATATCTTTGCCTATAGGGTTTATCCACTTTCCCCCAATTCCATTTTTGCCATTGAGTACTCCTACTATATTTCCTATTTGAGCAGTATTGCAATCTACATCCAATCCTGCCCTTGCCCCAATGAGCATGGTTTTGTCAAAATTTCCTTCTCCAAACCACAAAGCAACTACTTCAATAGCCGCATTGGGATAAGCATGAGTTAAATTATACTCTTTGAATTCTTCCAAACAAATTTCCAAAACTTTTTCCCAATCGTCATACTTCTTGCACTGAGATAGGGCAAAATTAACTACATAATAATATTGACTATCCTCTGGAAGAATAGCTATGGCTTTTTCCAATATGTTCTTTATATCATCCTCTACAAAAGCTAAAGATGTAAGTATGCTATTGAATACCTCTCCTATAATTCCATTGTTGTGATGAGATACTTCTCCATCTATCCAAGCAAGTTTTGCAGCAGTATATACATCTCCTGGAGCTACCATTCCACATACAGCTCCCCTCATTTGGGCACCTATCCATTCCCTATAGGGATTGTTTGAAAATCCACTTTCGGGAGGGTAAATTCCAAGCATCAAATTCTTCATGGCAATATCTTCAGCAGACCAGCCAAAAGGTATCATAGCTACCCAATTTTCTGCTATAGCTTTAGAATTTATTCCTTTTCCTTCATCAAGAAGCGTCTTTAAAAAGACCAATTCATAAGTAATATCATCATTGTAAGTACAAGGTGGCTTTAAGTAAAAATCCACATATCCAAAGGCTTCTTTGATGGCCTTTCCAGAATAACCTTCCAAGGCAGTCCCAAAAGCTCCACCACAAATTTGACCTAGCCATCCATATAAAACTTTTTCCCTAAAATCCAAACTATCTATATCTACCATCTTTTTTTCAGGGAAATTTGCACTTTTTTCAAATTCATCCCAACTATTATATATTTTATATGACCAATAATCCGATTTCGCATCTTTTTCTCCATGGGACAATTCATAAAAAATCTTTGAGCTTATCTTGAAAAGTTCCATTATATCATCTCTGTCATAGGCCTTATATCCTTCTTGAAGCAATTTTTCAGCCTTTTCTACATTCATACCCATATTTTCTACTGATTGTACTGCTCCAGCTATAAGGCTTGAAGGGGCACCAGAACCAGGAGCCACACTTCTCCAGATAATTTTCAATTTGTTGAAATCATGATTTTGCATATCATCCATAGTCCAAGTGCTTTCACTGTCATCTACAAGTTTTGCATTGGCACTTTCATACACATCTTTTGCAATTTCCCAAGCTTTCATGAAATGTCTCCTTTCCCCACTCTTTTATCAAGAACCTTTAAACTTTCAAATATCATATTTGAAAAAACTTCTCTATTTGCATCAAACATTACATAAGCATTTTTTTCTTCTTCTTTAGCTTTTATATCTACTACTGTCATTCCTCTTGTCAATTCTCCTTTGGTTTCTACATCTACCTTGCAATGTTTTAAAGTGAATATTTCTGGATTTAGCAAATAAGCTACAGAAGAAACATCATACAAAGGACTTCCTTCAAATCCAAATCTCTTGCTAGCTATAGAATAAAACTCCAATAGCTCTCTAACTAAATTTGATACCTTTCCTTCATCTTTAAGTTTCTCTATTTCATAATCAAATATTTGAATTTCCCTTGCAATATCTAGTCCACTCATAACTATAGGCACGCCAGAATTAAAGACCATCTTTGCTGCTTCTGGATCTACATATATATTAAATTCCGCACAAGAAGTCACATTTCCGCCTTCATAGGCTCCACCCATCAAAGAAATCATCTCTATTTTTTCCTTTAGTTCAGGATAAGTTAGAAGAAATAACCCAATATTTGTGAGAGGCCCCAAGGCAACTAATGTCACAGGTTCATCTGAACTTGATACCACTTCTCTCATAAACTCTATGGCATTTTTATCTATAGGCTTAATTTTAGGCTCCATCAATTCTGGACCATCCATTCCTGATGAGCCATGAGATTCTGCCCCTGTAAAAAGTGAATTAAAAACAGGTTTAGTAGCCCCCACAGCTACAGGAATATCTTCTCCTATAAATTCCAATATCTTTAAAGCATTGTTAGTCACTTTATCTACTGTTTGATTTCCTGCTACAGTAGTGATTCCCTTTATATTTAGCTTTTCCTTGTTTCCCAATGCTAGCAATATAGCTATTGCATCGTCATGTCCTGGATCGCAGTCAATTAAAATATTTCTCATAGCTAATCCCTCACTTTTTTATTCTTTCTATTTTCTTCTGATGCATATACTATAAGTCCCACAACTGTTGCTACATAAGGTATTATTTGAACAAATTCAGCTGGTATGCTATAAGAACTCAAAATATTTGAAAGGGCATCTGCCACTCCAAACAACAAAGATGTGAAAAATGTTCCCATAGTAGTTCCTCTGCCCATAGCTTCTGCTGCCAAGGCAATCCATCCTCTACCTGCTGTCATGTTTCTAGAAAACCATGAAACATATCCCATAGACATATATGCTCCACCAAGACTTGCAAACACTCCACTCAAAAGAAGTGCTATAGTTCTAGTTTTGTTGACACTTATACCTACTGAATCTGCTGCATCAGGATTTTCTCCAACAGCTTTGATTCTAAGTCCAAGAGAAGTCTTTTTAAACATTATATAAACCAATATTACACAAAGAATTGATATATATGTCAAAACATTGTGTCCAGACAAAATCTCTCCCACTACAGGTATATCTTTGATGATTGGTATATTTATTGATGGCAAAACTTTGCTTGGAAGAGAAGCACTAGTACCTTTGTCATGAGTAAGTAGGTACAATATAAATATTGAGCCTCCATCTGCAAACAAGTTTACAGCTATACCTCCAAGTATAATATGGGTTTTAAAATACAATGTGAAATATGCAAGTATCCCAGTGATGATAAGCCCTGTAATTATGGCAAAAAGAAGTCCTAACCATGCACTGCCTGTAAATGCACTCCCTATAACTCCCGTCAATGCTGCCATGAGCATTATACCTTCCAATCCAATATTGGCAATACCAGCTCTATCTGAAACCAATGCTCCCAATGCAGCAAATAGTATTGGAGTAGTTACACGCAAAATTGCGTATCCAAACTCTGGTGAAAAAATAGCTTTTAGCAAATTAAACATATTTTTTGGCCTCCTTTAAAATCATCTTTTGTTTTAAAGGCTTCAAAAATCTTTCTGCAGAAATAAGCAATATTATAATTGCTTGTATTATAGCAACCATTTCTGAAGGCACATCTGTCATTCTGGCCATCATATCTGCTCCTGTACGAATATAGGCAAGGAAAAGAGCTGCTCCTACTACTCCTATGGGATTGTTCCTCGCAAGCATAGCCACAAGAGTCCCATCAAATCCATATCCAGGCAAAGACTGCCACTGAAATCTATTGTACATCCCCAATATTTCAGTACCTCCACCGATACCTGCCAACACTCCTGCTATGACATGAGAATAGATAATTACCTTAAAGCTGTCTATTCCTGAATAATCTGCAAAATTTCTATTAAGTCCTGTCATTCTCAAGGCATATCCCCATTTGGTCTTATACAAAAAGTAATAAGTAAATATTACTGCAAATATGACTAATATAATTCCTGAATGTATTCTTGTTCCTGGTATTAGAACACTAAGTTTAGCTGTTGGTTTGAATTTATATGAAACTGTTGCAAGGGCAAAAGGATCCCTCAAAAAATAATTCACTATATAAAGTCCAATACCAAAAAGTATATTGTTGAACATCAAAGAAGTCACCAATTCACTTGCATTCCATTTAGCCTTTAAATATCCAGGAACAAAGTTGATTAGCCCTCCAACTACTCCAGCTATGAGTATGGCTACAAAAGGATGAATACCCTTAGGCAAAGTAAAAAACACTCCCACAATAGCAGCCATTACTCCACTGAAATAAAATATTCCTTCAGCTCCCAAATTAAATAGATTGGCCTGAAACACTACAGAAGCAGCTAATCCTGCAAAAATTAGAGGAATAGCCATTTCAATTACATTTCCAATATGTCTGAAAGATTGGAGTGGTCCAAATATAAAGCTATATATAGTATCAATAGGCTCATCACTTATAAAAAGGATGATGACAAAGCCCAAGATCAATGCTATAAAAACTGCAACAATACTTCTCAATATTTCAAATGCCGTTTCCTTATTCATGAGTAGCCCTCCTTATCCTTTCTTCTTCATGGCGTTTTACTCCCAACATATAAAGTCCCAGTTCTTCTTCTGTAATTGAAGATACATCTTCAAAGTAAGCAACTATCTCCCCTTCATACATTACGAGTAAACTATCGCTCAATTCCATTACTTCATTTAAATCTGCAGAAACTAGAAGGACACCAGTACCTTGGTTTCTAAGTTCAACCAATTTCTCCTTTATAAACTTAGCAGCTCCTATATCCACACCTCTAGTAGGCTGGTCTGCTATTAAAAAGACAGGATTTGTAAAGCATTCCCTTGCTACTACTACCTTCTGCATATTACCCCCAGAAAGCATCCTTATCTTTTGCAAATTTCCTGAACACTTTATATCAAATTCTTCTATCAATTTATCAGATAGAGAATCAATTTTTTTGTTATCCATAAACAATTTGTTGTTAAAACTTTTGTTGTCATATTGACTGGATATTATATTGTCCTTGATAGAGCCATCCACTGCTGTACCAGTAGTCATTCTATCTTCTGGAATATAGCAAAGACCCAGATCTCTGATTTCCTTTATTGACATATTTTCTATATCTTTTCCATTTAATTTTACAGAATTTTGACTTTCTCTCTTGCCTGCAATTATTTCAACGAGTTCACGTTGCCCATTTCCTTCTACACCTGCAATTCCCAATATTTCGCCAGCTCGTACTGAAAAACTTACATTCTTTAAGACTTTCTTTCCAATTTCATTAGTATAGTTTAAATCTTGAACTTTAAGTACCGAGGAATCAAAAGAATGATCTTTTTTGTCATAGCTAGAGGATACCTGATACCCTACCATGAGCTTTGATATTTCTTCTTCTGTCACATCACTTGTCTTATAAGTTCCAACGGTTTTCCCTTTTTTCATAATAGTTATACGCTCACTTATTTCTTTAACTTCTTTAAGCTTATGGGAAATAAATACTATAGTATGTCCTTGATCTTTTAAATATTTCAATTGCTCAAACAATTCTTTCGTCTCTTGAGGAGTCAAAACAGCTGTTGGCTCGTCCAATATAAGTATTTCTGCCCCTCTATATAACGCCTTAAGTATTTCTACCTTTTGCTTCATACCTACAGATAAATTGTCAACCTTTTCATAAGGTTCAACCATCAAATTATATTTTTCAGAAAGGGCTTTGGTGATATTCACTGCTTCATCAAAATCTATAAACACACGCTTCTTTGGCTCCATCCCTAATACTATGTTTTCAGCAATAGAAAAAGAAGATACAAGCATAAAATGCTGATGGACCATTCCAATTCCATACTTGATTGCATCATTTGAAGATGACATCTGAATTTCACTTCCATTTAGCAAAATCTGCCCCTTTGTTGGCTTTTCCATGCCAAATAGTATCTTCATAAGAGTGGATTTTCCTGCTCCATTTTCTCCTACAAGAGCATGTATTTCTCCTTTTCTCAATGAAAAATTTATATCTTCATTGGCAATTACACCATTGTCATATACCTTTGTGATACCTTTCATCTCTAACAAATCAGTCATAGATACCATCCTCACATCTATTATTATTTGAAAAAAATGGATTACCTCTGCATATAGAGAGGAAATCCATTTTTATTTAATTCTTTTGGATTTTATTATTGGGGTTTTACAGATTCCCTTATTTCATTTATTTCCTCTGTACTCAATCCAAAGGCTGTATTGACTTCAATTTCTCCTTTTGAAAGTTTCTCTTCTATTTCTTCAATTTGTTTTTTCATATCGTCTGTCATTAATTTTTCATAGAATTCATTTTTAGCTAGTCCAATACCATCTTCTTTTAGACCAAGTACTTCATAAGTTCCAAAAGGCAAAGTATCTTCTTGATATTTCTTAACTGCTCTCAAAATAGCTGAATCTATGTTTTTAACAGCTGATGTTATAATATGTTCTGCTTTTTCTGTATCTGTATCCTTGAAAAGCATAGCTTGATCTGAATCTACTCCTATAGCATATTTGCCTTTTTCCTTTGCAGCATCCAATTGTCCCAATCCACTTTGACCTGCTACGTTAAATCCAACATCTACACCAGAATTGTATTGAGCCATAGCCATTTCTTTTCCTTTAGCTGGGTTAACAAAATCTCCCACATAAGATACAGCAACCTTTACATCTGGATTCACATATTGTGCTCCTTGAATATAACCTACAAGGAAGTCATTGATACCAGGGTTGTCCATACCTCCCAAAAATCCAATTACATTATCTTCATTTGCAAGTTCCATATCAGATTTTGTCACTAAACCAGCAACTGCACCTGCCAAGAAAGATACTTCATTTGTTTTATAAAACATAGAATATACATTTTCAGGTGTTTCATCTACTGAAGTATCAAAGTTGATATATTTTTTATCTGGATATTCCTTTGCTATATCATTCAATGATTCTGATATTTCCCAAGTTCCACTGATTATCAAATCCCAATCTTGTTCTGATACATCAATTAGAGTTGGTTCCCATTTTGTCTTGTCAGTTCCCATTTCAATTACTTTTGTTTCTGCTCCCAATTCTTCTTTTACCAATTCCATTCCATGATTTGCAGCATCAAAAAATGATTTATCTCCAAGGTTCCCGGGGATAAGTAAAACTACCTTTAAATCACTACTCTTTTCTTCTTGTTTTTCTACATCTTTGCCAGAATCATTTTTTTCATTATTTGAACAACCTGTTACAAATACTGCAAATACTAAAACAAATGCTAAAAGTAAACTCATAAATCTTTTCATTTTATTTATTCCTCCTATTAAGTATTATTTAGACTCTCATTTTACCTGTTGAGCCTCTTTCAACTAACTTTATGTCGAGCTCATAAGTATCTTTTGAATTGAGTTTTCCCATTGTGGCATCTATAATAGTTTGAGATGCAAGAGAACCCAATTCATAAATTGGTTGGGCAATAGTAGTAAGTCCAGGTTCAACTATATCCCCAATTTGAACTCCATCAAATCCACAAACAGAAACGTCTCTTGGGACCTCCTTTCCCATAGCCTTTAGTTCCTTCATAGCACCAATAGCCATTAAATCATTGGCAGCAAATACTCCATCTATATTGGGATGTGTGTTCAAAAGAGATCTCATGGCTTGTCTACCTCCATCAATGGTGAAATCTCCATGTGAAATTAAGCTTGGATTATATAAGCCGTGACTCTTTAGTGTATCTTCAAACCCCTTCAATCTTTCCATAGATGTAACAAACTCACCAGGGCCAGATATATGTGCTATTTCTCTACAACCCAATTGAATCAAATGATTTGTAGCAATACAAGCCCCATCATAATTCTTACACTTTATGACAGTACATCCTCCAATAGTTGCAGCTCTATCCATAACTACCATTGGTATTTCCTTTTTTATTAAAGTATCTATATCTTCTTCGGTTAAAGTACTTGAAGCAAAAATAAATCCATCTATATACTTGTTGCTCATCGACTTTATGTAATCTTTTTCTCTCGTATTTTTGTTGTAAAAATTCCCAATAAATAAACTAAATCCATTTTTTTGTGCTACATCCTCTACTGCTCTAGCCAATTCTGAAAAAAAGGGATTTGATATATCTGGAACAACTAGTGCTATAGACATCATTTTCTTTCCTGCCAATACCCTGGCTGCGCTACTTGGCTTATACTTTAATTCTTCTATTGCATTTAAAACTTTTGCTCTAGTCTCTTCACTCACATAGTCACTACTATTCATGACCCTAGAAACTGTTGCAACAGAAACATTAGCCAAATTAGCCACATCTTTTATAGTAGACACATGAACACCCCCGTTTTATGTAAGCGGTTACACATTTGCTTATGTAAACGGTTACATAACTATGCTAATATTCTACTTCTTCATCTCTCCATTGTCAAGTCCAAAAGGTGGCAAGGAGACATTTTGTTTGCCACCTTTGGGGATGTAGATAAAGAAGAAAAAAGTCCACCTCATGGATATTTCTACCTGTAAGGCGGACTTTGCGACAGCGAGAACCGTCCCTGCTGTATCAGAATACTGGGCCTAATGTGTTCCAAGGATCTAATATTATTGGTTCTTGTTCGTAAGCTCTCAATATTTCTTCAGATACATATTTTTTATTGATAGCCACTCTTAAAACATATTCATCAAACCACTCATCACTCATTATATAGAAGCCTTTGTTTCCTGCTGCTTCTCCCCAGCTATTTTGAACTTTCCATCTATTTGGCTTGCCATTTACAAGATTGACTCCAGTAAAAGTCATTACATGGGATGAGCCGCTAGCTCTGTACATAAGTCTTTCTTCTTTATTCATATCAAATTTAGTATTTAAAACAGTTTCATAATTAAACAAATTCATGTCCATTATTCCAAATTCTCTATGAGACATCTTTCCTACATCACAGCCGAAGGAAACCTGCTCTCCGCCCTTGATTTGAGCTATAGCCAATTCTTTTAAAGTATTTATATCAACATTTAGATACTTAATTGGCTCATCATCTACTACATTGCCATGATATTTTATAGAATAGGTTTTCCCAAAAGGTTTATCTTCTGCTGGATAATTCACAAGTACTATATAGTCCTTTGGTTTTACTGTGGAATATTTATTGTAAAAGTCCAATGGAGTTATATCTTTTTCTCTGTGAAAATCTCCATTTACATCCCTATATTCAAAATCAAAAGTCTTTGGTGGTTCTCCAAGAAAATGACATAAAATATTGTAAATGTCTATTAGCATTTCTTCTTTTTTATCTCTTATAATTTCAATAGATTTGTTTTCTCTGTACATTTTTCTCAATACTTTGGCATATTCTCTCATCTTTTCATTCAATATTTGATTTAATACTTTTGAATCTTCTGAAGTTTTTGAATCTGGCATTGCATATTTAGGAACTACTCCATACTTTTCTATAAGTTTCGCAAATAATCCCCATCTTCCTCCTTCTTCTACGGGAGAATTTAAAAGTCCAATTACTTCATGATCATCTATATCCTTGTCAATAGTAGATATTATGTTTTCTAAAAATAAATTTGACTTTTCTAGCTTGTCCCAGAAAAATGTATAATTTTGAGAAAGCTCAAAGTTTTTATCTTTCATCTGTAAGCTTTCAGAAATACCATGTCTCACACAGTTCAAAGCAGCAAACATCCAGCATCTTCCTGTTTTCTTTTGATTTGTCACATCTCCTACATCTATTTCTTCTGAAAAATGATAATGCATATCTGCAACAGCTTCATGATTTAGTGCCACATCAACAAGACCATTTCTTATGACAGCATCTGAATATACCTTGTTATTTAAATCTGAATTATAATACCTTGAACATCTTTCAATAAGTTCATTTGTTACTGCTTTTTCATTCATAAAATATGCCTCCTATGTTTATTGATATTATTCATATGTTCCTGTCTTTAACAATTTTCCATCAACCATCATCAACTGACCTTTGGCAATCACAGTTTTTATTTCAAGATTGTCATCTACAATTAGAAAATCTGCATCTGAACCTTCCATTATTGTACCTTTTTGTGGATAAAGATTAAGTGCCCTTGATACATTGCTTGTGAAAAACTTCAAGGATTTTTCCATATCAAGCCCTAGTTCCAACACCATTGTTCCAAATTCTTCATAGAGACTACTTACTTGAGATACTCCTATTTTAGTCATATTGCCCTTATCATCATATCGAGACCAGCTTCCATATCCATCAGAGCTAATAGTTATGTTTTCTAATGGAACTCCTTCTAGTTCTGCTCTTTGAATAACTTTTCCTGGAGACAATTCTTTATTTGATCCACAGGTCAAATCAATTATACCACCGTTTTTAGCATACTCAAAAGATTCCATCAATAGCTCTTCTCTACGGTTCACATGAGTAGGCCTTATGGTTCTAATTGGTATATCTGTCTCCATGAGAACTTCATTTACCATACCAAGCCCTTTTTCTCCATCCCCCATATGAGCTACTACTATACCTGCTTTTCCGCTGAGCATTCCAGCAACCCTCGCATCTGAAGCAAGTCTTGCAAGTTCAGCTTTAGTCAAACTAGATGATCTGTGATCTGATAAAGCTATCTTAACTCCAATTATCTCTTCTACAAACACAATATCTTTTTTCACTGAATTCGTCAAAGTTGGCGAAGGAAGTTCATAGGCCCCAGTAAGTGCATAAGCGGAAATTCCTTCTTCTTTCAAAGCCTTAGCTTTTGCCACAAGGTTTTCTACGCTTCTTGTTGTAGCATCAGTCCCCAAAAGTCCTACTACAGTTGTGATTCCACTTTCTATAAGCTTGGACAAAGTAATTTCAGGTACCCTTGTTCTAAAACTGCCTTCACCTCCACCTCCGACAATATGTACATGATTGTCTATAAATCCAGGAATTAATTTTTTCCCTGCTCCATCTATTGTTTGAATTTTTTCAGAGAAAATTTCTATATTATCTTCTATCAAAACTATTTTTTCGCCGCAAACCAAAACATCTTTTCTCCCCATATATTCTGGATTATAAACTTCTATATTTTTTATAATTATCACAAATATCCCCCCATTCTTTTTGAATTCCTTCTATCTATATTATACACATGGTGGCAAGGGGACGTTTTGTTTGCCACCTAATTTGACCCATAATTCACGCTCGTGCAACGGGACTATTTTCGTCCAGCCAAACGAAACGTCCCCTTGGCGGACTTGCGACAGCGAGAACCGTCCCTACTGTCGCATTATATTGTCATATTTAATCATGGCTAGGGATGACAAGTTTACATTGTGTACATCTGCCTTGGTACATACTGCATTTTGGGGATGGAGTATAGGAACATTGGGAGCATCCTCAGATATTATCCTTTGAATCTCCATATATATCTCATCCCTTTTCTTAGGATTTGCCATCTGAGTTGCCTTTTCAACTAATTCCACCACTTGCTCATTTTCGTAAGCACTTAGATTGGTCTGATTTCCCGGCATAAACAAAGGCTTTATAAAAGATGATGGATCTAAAGTATCAGCATACCAGCCTGAAAAGTACATATCATAGCCTTCTTGTAATTCATGGGCCCTTGAAAGTTCTTCTCTTGAAACCTTTTTATATTTACAAGTAATTCCTACAGCCTTTAAGTCCTCTTCTACTAGTTTCAACATAGGATGGGGATTTTCTCCTGAAAGAAAAACTAAAGGTCGAGTCAAATCTATCCCTTCTTCCCTTATTATCCTTTTTGCCTTTTCTGGACTGTATTCATAACCCTCCACATGGTCATAAGGTATTATACCAGGAGGTACTATGCATTTAGCTGTTGTTGCAAGACCACCAAATATCTCGTCTATTATTCGCTTCTTGTTTATAGCATAGTTTATAGCTTGCCTCATCCTCTTTTGGGTATATGGTGAACTGGTATTTTTTAATTTAAACCCTACATAAAAAGTACCCACCAAATCTACAAAACTCATATTCTTACCTAGTTCATGAGACCTAATGGTTTCGTACTCTTTTTTGTTCTGTATAATATAGAAGTCATACTTTCCATTTATGAAATTGTCCAAAGAATCTTTGTCTCCAACTTTTACCTCCACTTCATCACAATAGGGCTTTCCCCCTAGATAATTGTCATGGGCTACTAAATGATACTCATCATCATTATAACTATCCAATACATAAGGACCACATCCTACAAAATTCCCTTTTTTAAGCTCCTCAGCATCCATCACTGAACAACAACCATGGGACAATAGTAATAAAAAACCAGCAAAAGGGCTCTCCAATTTGATGGATAATCTATACTGATCTAATACTTTAATCCCCTTAACTTCACTCTCCATTCCTTCCATGAATTTTTTTGCTCCTTCTATATAATCAATAAACCAAGTGTTTGGTGAACTTAATTTAGGTGAAAGTAGTCGCTCTAATGAGTATTTCACATCATAAGCTGTAACCTTTTTCCCATTATGAAAGGTGGCATCATTTCGCAGATTAAATATCCAAGTAAGATTATCATCCTCTACATGCCAGTTCTTAGCTATAGAGGGAAGTACATCTCCTGTATCACTTATAGTTAATAGGCCTGTGTGTATATTGTTTAGAAATCTCAAGGTTTCCATTACATTGGTCATAGCTGGGTCTAAGGTCTGTAAAGGTGATGAAAGGGCTAGATTTATAATTGTAGGCTCCTTTTCTCCAACAACTTCTTGTTGTTCTAATAGTTTTTTAGTCATTCCATCTAAAAGTTTGGTCACTTGATTTAACTCTTTCAATGTAGCCATTGTAAATTGTGTATTCATCATGGCACTTTCCACCATAGACATGGCCTTTTCTGAAGATTGCTGCATCTCATCAGTGGAAAGAACTATGGATTCAAGACTACTAGTCTGTGTAGAAATAGCTTCTGTTATCTCATTTATTAAATGAATCATACCCTTGATAGCTTCTTCAATCTCTTGGAAAGCTTTGCGGGATTCTTGGGCTACTGATGAACCTTCTCGAACTTTAATACTGCTGTCATCAACAGCTCTAATAGTGGTATTTACATTCTCTTGAATATTTTTAATAATATCCGATATATGGTCTGCCGATTCAGCACTTCTATCGGCTAGTTTTTTCACTTCAGTGGCTACAACTGCAAAACCTCTGCCCGCATCTCCTGCTCTAGCTGCTTCTATATTGGCATTTAGGGCTAATAAGTTAGTTTGTTTGGCAATACCCCTTATAATATTTAATACGTCCTCTATCTGACCAATACTTGTCTTTAGACTATCTATCTCATTTAACACATTGGACATGGATTGGTTTATTTCATCCATAGATTCAATAGTATTGTTAACAGCTTTACTTCCTTCTTCTACAATATCTAAAGTAGCACTTGCCGTCCTATAAGAATCGCTAGAACTGGCATGAAGCTCCTCTGCCATAGCAGAATAATGCCCTATTTCATCTACTACCGAATATATATGTCTTACCTGTTCTTCTACTCTATTGGCTATAGAGTCTATAGCATTAATCAAGTTTTCAGTCTGATTTGCAGAATCCTCTATTCTTCCCCCTAAATTGTGCAATAAATTTTCTTCATTTTGTTTGATTAAATTGAGTTGAAGTTCTACTGCAGAATCCTCCTCAGATGATGCAGCAACATATGTAGTCTCCTCAAGCTTGTCCCCCTTGGCATTTGATTTTCTCTTAAATATGTCAAACATTTTATCTCCTCCTAAATACCTAATACAAAATCATATTTATCTACAGTATAATTCAAAAATATGGTTTATTCAATAATTTTGTTCAATTATTTTAACCTTTCAGATAACTCTTCATGCGACAGCGGGGACGGTTCTCGCTGTCGCATCTTTACATATATTCGCTCCCCCATTGACACATAGCTTCTAAAATGGGCACAAGGGTTTTCCCTTTTTCAGTTAGCCAATATTCAACTTTAGGTGGTACTTGATTGTATTGCTCCCTATGAATTAAGCCTTGGGACTCTAAATCTTTTAATTGCTGACTTAACATCTTGTGAGTTATTCCATTAATGTTTCTTTTTATTTCTCCGTATCGCTTTACCTCACCTTGGGCTAAACACCATAATATAAGTGATTTCCATTTTCCCCCAATCACCTCTAAAGTATATTCCACTGGGCATCTGTATTTGCTAGTAGTATCATTGTCTATTATCATAATAATCACCTTGCTTTCTTTTTGGTTAGTATATTACTAATAAGTACATACTTGTATTGTTTATTATATGTTGTACAATTATAGTGTAATGTAAAAATATGATATTGTAAAGTTAATTCAAAAATTAGGAGGCTTTTAGTATGAAAAAGAAAAACATAGGTGCTGTATTTGCACTATATCCAACTCCAGATACTATAATAGGGACTGAAGTTGACGGCAAAGTAAATTGGGTAAATATCGCCCATATAGGCATAGTTGGAATGGACAAAGTGATGTTAAGTATGCACAAGTCACATTACTCTAATAAGGGAATAAAACAAAATAAAACTGCATCAGTAAATTTAGTCAATAAAGATATGCTAATTAAAGCTGATTATGTGGGAATCGTTTCTGGGCACAAAGTAGACAAATCTGATGTATTCGAGTATTATTATGGAAATCTAAAAGCTGCACCTTTAATTAAAGATTCCCCTATTTCTATGGAATGTGAACTTGTAGACAACTACGAAACAGAAGATGAAGATAATTTTATATTAAAGGTAGTAAATACTTATGTAAATGAAGATGTACTAGATGAAAATGGCAATATAGCTTATGAAAAGGCAAAGCCTGTACTATTTGAAATGCCAACAAAATCTTATCTAGAAACAGGAAACAAAGTGGGAAATTGCTGGAGTGATGGGAAAAAATTTAAATAATAAAACATTATTTTGCGACAGCGAGAACCTCCGCTGTCGCAATTAATTAGACCAAGCTTTCAATTTTTATATCTGTATCTCTTGACAAATCAATTATTTCTTCACCTATTTTTATGATGGGATTTATCAAATCATAAGGTGGAACATAAACTATTTCTCCAATCCTTCCATCACTCAATTTTACTTTTTCTCCTATGTAACAATTCACAATATTTTTAAAGAAAGTCATTGCAACACTTAAATCATAAGTTTCCATTCCACTTGCCTCAAATATCTTTATAGCCTCAAAAGGAGAAACTTTTTGTCTATATGGTCTATTTGAAGTAAGGGCTTCATAAAAATCAGCTACTGCTACAATTCTAGCATCCTTGCCAATTCTATTTCCCCTCAATCCATATGGATATCCACTCCCATCTTTTCTCTCATGATGAGACAATATTGCATCCTTTATATTTGTTCCTATATTCTCATCATCCTTAACCATTTCATAACCAAATACTGGATGTTTTTCTAATAGCTCTACTTCTTCTTTTGTCAAAACTCCCCTTTTATTTAGTACTTCAACAGGAATTCTATACTTCCCTATATCATGTAATATTCCAGCCATAGCAAATTCTTTCATCTTTTCATCATCACATCCTAGCCATTTACCTATCAATGCTGTATAAATACCTACATTGATACAATGATGATAAGTATAATCATCAAAAACCTTTAATCTGTTTATATATCTGACAGCACTATTTCCATAACTTACTTCATGAAATAAAGATAGCGATATTTTCTCAATAGCATCAAAATCCAACTCTTCTCCTTTAGATAAATCTACAATTACCTTTTTAACTAAATATACATTTGAATCATATTCTTCTTTGAAACTTCTTATATGAGATTCATATCCGCCCAGTTCATTATCCACATTGTCAAATTCATATATAACAATAGTTTCAATATTGAAATAATTTAGCTTGTCCATTATATAATTTGTCAAAAAAGTATTTTTGGAAACTATAAGCACCCCATCATCACTAAAAACATCTTCTGCAATAATTGCATTTTCCCTACACATTTTTACATCAACATGTTTTTTTGCCATACCGATCACCTATTCCCTATATAGTATTTTCCTTACTTAAATACAAGTAAAATATACAATATTGATAAAATTATGTCAACATTTCCCTGCATAAAAGTACTTTAGTCCTATATGTCTATATTCTTTAGCTTAAATTTATAATAATCTCTAATGAGCTCATCTAAATACCTGCTCAATTCAATGACCTCTGGAGCACTTAAATTATATTCATTTTTATTTATCAAATCATAAAGCCTATATTTAACTTCCTCAATTTCTTCTATGAGATTTATCAATTCTCCCTTCCTTCTCAAAATTCCTACCTCTTTTCTATACTTAATTTCCAAGTTTATCTATGATCCCATATCAATCATTTTCCCGTTTCCCCATATATTTCTTATGTAACTATATATCTATTGTATTATAGTGTCAATATTGTAAGTCTTTAACTTTTTGAAACAATTAGAGATAAAATCTTATATAAAAGCTGCCTCATAGATAAAGATACCTTTTTTACCTATGAGGCAGCTTTCTCTCCCCTAAGTTTATAAATTGTTTATTGGTCTATATTTATCCGTCCATTCTCTCTCCAAAGCATCAACAAATTCCTTTGAATTTGTTGCAAACCAACCTACTCTAGTTACCGATTTTGATTTTTCACTTGAAATTGCATTTTGTATTTCGTTCCTTAATTCTCCTATTCCAGCCTTTCCTATATATTTCACATCCATGTCAGAATCAATAAAAACATACACTCCTCCTATATTTGGAGTTTTCTTTTCAGCATTTTCTAAATTGTACCACCTCCCTTTATCTGCTATTCTTCCATCTCTTTCATCAATTGGATTCCACTTCATTTAACCTGCCCCCTTGTTATATTCCAAATATATCAATATCTTCTACCCCTTCTCCCCTATTTTCGCATATTAGAAATAATATATATTATATTTCTACAATTATCTATAATTTCCTTCATAAAATTTTAGACATATTTTTGCATTTTTCTTGTTTTTGTCGAAGTTCATATAATAATGTAGATTCATCTAAATCTATCATGTCATAAGTAATGAATTCGCCTTTCTTTACATTTCTAGTCACCACAGTTCTATCATTTATCAACCCTATAGGGACTAAGTTTTCACTTTTGGCTATTTCATATTTTTCTAAACTTCCATAAACCGTATATCCTCCTATGCCGTCCAATGTATCTCCAGCTTTTAAATCTTTTTTTGCTACTGTGATAGTATCCGCTACCGCACCGCAAATAGGAGCTATTGTAGACTCATTGTTCACACATGCATTATAAATAGTAAAGGGGGTTTCTAAACTAGTGAGATGATATGGTCTATAAAGAAGATAGTTTGGACCTGAACCCATTTTCAAATATTCCAATTGACTATGTATTTCTTCTAAATCTGTTGTAAATAAAAGATACACTCCAGGAGCAATTCCCCTCACATAATCGACTATATAAAAACTTTCAAGAACTCCTCCATCTTTTTTTAGTCTTAAATGATCTTTTAAATCATTTATATTGCTCTCTATACCATGACATCCTCTAATATCAGGAACAAATCCAGTTGCATTGCCCATACAATTAAGTTCTATCATAGTATTGGTTCCATCAATAAATCCAGCTAACATATTAGGTTTTAATTCCTTTTTTATAGCTTCTTTATACACTGTATCAGGATTTGCGGAAAAATCCACAGGATTGTTCTTTCCTTTTCCCATAGCTAAAACCTCAAATCCCAAGCCAACTGCAAAATCATAAAGTTCTATAGCTGCTCCAGGCTCATCCCCTGCAGTTCCTGTATATACTACTCCTTCCTCTTTTGCATATCTATATAATATAGGTCCCACAACTGAATCAGCCTCTACATTTAGCATTATGATATGCTTATGATTTTTTATTGCTGCCATTGCAATCTCTGCCCCAGCCTCTGGAACTCCTGTAGCATCTACCACTGCTTGTATTTCATTAGCCTTTACTGCAACATCTATGTATTCAGATACAACATACTTTCCTTTCTCAATAAAAGCATTCGTTTCACTTACAGAATTTGATACGGCTATATCTTCTTTTCTTATTCCTGCCAATTCAAGAGCATATATTGCCTTTTCTACATTTCTATTCACTACTATAGATGGAATCATTCCTTTGATTCTACTCATCTGATTGACCAATCCTCTGCCCATCTTTCCAGCCCCTATTATGGCTACTTTTATCGACTCATTTTGTTCTGACAACTCTTTTAATACTCTATTCATTCTTAGCATATTCTCATCCTTTCGATATTTGGAATACAAAAGTCTATCTTTAATCACAATTTAATATATAGTCTTTATAAATTTTAACATATTCTAATACATTATATAACATTTTTTCATCAATAAGTTTAATATATATTTAAAAACCGCCCCACAAGTATTTCTACCTATGAGGCGGGTTTTACAAAGCAGGAACAATTAAATCAATATAATAATTCATATAATCAGGATACTTAGGGTTCTCTAGAGTAAGGTGAAGTTTACAGCAATAAGATTGCTGTCCCTTGTGTAGCAAATAGCTATTAAATTATTTAATAGCTATATATGGGTTTTGAGATTTTATTGTCCATAATTCATCTGATATTCTCTCAAAATAAATTCCTCTCATTCTGGTTAGTTTATCAAATAGCCCTTCATTCTTGAATTTAACTCCCAACCTTATTTCATAATCAAAAGAACAAACATAATATCTACCATTGACCTTTTTTATTAAAATCTTATCGACGCTTTCAAGTTTAGGACTCACCAACCTCAACCTAATATTTCTTATTGTATTTATCTTATTATTCTGGTTCTCTCTATTAAATGCATTTAACCAACTAATTGTTTCCTCTGAATATCCGCTTAATTTTTCTTCTATATTACTAGATATCTCAAGTAAAAACAATTTCATATCTGGTATACTAATATCAATGTCTATATTATTCTTGTTGGAAATTTCCAAGGCTACCTCTCTAGAACGTATCCCTGCCAAATATATTTTAGTACTAGTTATATCAGGTAAACCTACTTCAGAAAATAAAGCTACATTTTCAACAACCTTAGATTCTTCATTAAACCCCATTTGCTGCATTTTCTTAACTATTGAACTGACTATCCACGGAAAATGAGCTCTATAATATTCATCAATTAGCTTTAAAGCCATACTGTCAAATTTACTAATTTTGTTTATAGGTATTCCATTAAACCATAATTCTCTAACTCCATCTACATTGACATCTTTATCCTTTTCTATTATAGTATTGATATTTTTAGTAGGAAATTTACAAATAGTTTCATCTAAATATTTTATTAAATCTAGTAAAAACTCAGTACTTTGATTAGAACTCATATATTCAACAACCTTTTGAACAATTTCATCTAATATTTCAGAAATTGCTATACTCACCCTTAATGATATACTTGTATTTACATGTTTAGACCAATTATTTGAATCTCCTGCTATTTTAATAATGCCCTCGTTCCTTGATTTCAACATTTGCTACTTTGCCTTTATCAAAATATCCACGACATTTTTCAATCTGTTCATTTACATTCCATTCATCTTTACTTCTATCTATGGCATAAAGTATCTTACCTTCTGTATCAACAAAGGATCTTCCAGCTCTACCTGCTATATTCCAAAAATCCTTATTCTCAATTGTAATATTTTTATCAAGATAAACATTAGAAATAATTACTGTTGAAACCCCAATATTGACTCCTTGGGCTAATGTTGATGTTGCAATAATTATCTTAGGACAATCATTACTCATTAATCGTTCCATATACATTTTTACATCCGTTGGCAATTTAGAATAATGGCAAACAATCCCTTGCATTATGAATTTAAAAATTTCTGAATTTTCTCCATATGCCTCTTTGCAAGCTAACTTAACTAACTCTAAAGTATTTATATCTTTCCACTGATGTGAAATATTTTTTCCCTTCATTATTTTACTTATTTCTCTTGCTTGTGATAAAACCATGTTAGTTTTACCAACATAAATTAATACTGAACCATTTGAAAGCAATTTTACAGCTGTAGCAGCTATAGCCTGCTTTTTATCCTCCGGAAAATATTTATCTTTAATTAATCTTCCACTTTTTGTTATTCTGTGCTTTCTAATTACCTTAGGCTCTATGAACTTATTATTAAATGATTTATATTTACCTAGCCATATCAAATTAACAGCATTATTTGATAATTCCAAAATTCCTAACCTTTGAGATGATGGCCTCCAGTTTGAATAAGCAACTTGACTTTCTTCGCCTGTAATCCATTTAGAAAAATCCGATAAATTTGGTAAAACGGCCGATAAAAATATCATTTTCCCGTTATTATCTTTGAGTGTAATCTTTAACTCTTCAATAAACAACTCATTGATTATGTATCTATATTGATTGCCTATTAAATGACCTTCATCAACAATAACTAATTTTAGCTTTCCTAAAATAGTATCATTAGACCTAATAATTGATTTTGCTTTTTCTGGTGTTGCAATTATAACATGGGAATCTTCTATTAATTTCCTATCTGCTTGGGTATACTGTGAATTTCCATATAAATTTGATAGTTTATATCCAATCATCCCCAATGTATTGGAAAGAGAGTTTTCAACTTCATGCGCTAAAGATCTAAACGGCGCTATATAAAAACATATAGAATCAGGATTTTCAATTAGACTTTTCAATATCGCTAATTCAGCAATTTTAGTTTTCCCAGAATTTGTAGGTATACTAATTATAGCACCTTTATCAGATTTGATTTGCTCCAGACAATCAATTTGAGACTTAAAAAGCTCTGTTACAGGTCTTGATTTATATATATTTGCATTAACATAATCTCTTACAATACTGTAATTATCTTTATCTATTGTGGAATCAATAGCTCCCCATAAAGAATAATCTTTATAATTATAGTTAATTATTTGTAGAAGTCTAAAAATCCACCACATATGTGGTTCTTCATTTATACTAGAAAGTACAATTAAATCTTCAATTATTTCTTCTGACATTTTCAAATAATCTTCATTTCCATTATATATATACATTATTATATTTAAAAAATAATTTGACATAAGATATATATAAACATCAGTATCTTTCTCAACATCTTGCTTTTTAAATTTATCAAACAATATATCATCAATAAAAATTTGCAATTTTGAAAATTGTTTTGTTAAAAACAATTTAATAAGATTTGCAATTATTGTATCCGTTTCAATTCTATTAAGAATCACATAAGCTTTAGAGTATTGAGAAGAAGCATAATAAGCTAAAGAGCAAATAATACTATAATAATCTTTATATGGAAACTTACAATCTTTGAAACAATAAATATGTTCTAAGATTGTTGCAGCTTTTTCTAAAGCATTACATGCTTTAATTTTTTCATCATTGAAAAAGAAATTATAACCGCAAGTTAAATAGTTAATAGCTATACTCGTACATCTTTCATCTAAGTTCAAAGTATATTTCGGAAAATTTTCAAATTTTTCTTTTACACAATACAAAATATATCTTGAATCTGCTTGAGCTATAAAATTTTGAATAATTTGGTTTTTTTCATAATCATCAAACAACTGACTTAAATCCTTAAT
The DNA here is from genome assembly GCF_900130025.1 of Sporanaerobacter acetigenes DSM 13106. Lineage (NCBI taxonomy): Bacteria > Bacillati > Bacillota > Tissierellia > Tissierellales > Sporanaerobacteraceae > Sporanaerobacter > Sporanaerobacter acetigenes. The sequence continues at coordinate 34,261 of NZ_FQXR01000004.1, forward strand.
ATACATAAGAAAGCTCCCCTTCAAGCCCTTTTTTAGCTAAATTAAAAGTTGAATTTAAAAAACCTATAGGATCATCAATATTCATAGTAATTATCAAAAAATTCTTATTTTTAGAACTCATATGCCTCTCTACAGCCCTATGAGCAGATGAATCAGATACTATAAGCCCAATATTTTTAATATCTATGCTCCCATAAGGTATACAAGCTTCAACTTCTGATACCTTTTCAGCTAGCTCATAATTATGTTCATCATACAGACGATCAGCTATAAAACTCAACGAAGTGGGCAGCATAATTTCTACCCCAAATTTATTTGAAATATCATCAACAACTTTCTTATCTGCCTTTGACCTAAACTTGCTTTCTCCTACTAATACCCTATTATTATCTACAAGTAATACATCATCTCCTTTCATTGATTGATCAACGTTCGGATTGTATCGTAGTCTATATATAAGGATATCTATGTTTGAAGTTGCACTCAAATATTCAGATAAAACAACCTCACCTAAATTACCTTTTCGAGTTTTATCTGATGTTGGGAAAATGTTCAAACTATCTGCATACTTTTTAAACTCGTACTTTTCTAACATTTCCTTCTTTTTTTCAACTGATACTTCTTTCTTTCTGACAAATGATACTTAATCAACCATTTAGCTATCTCTTTTACATAGTCATCTCTTTTACAGTCAATTTCCATTAATGACCTATGAACTTTACCATTAGAACAAGGCATGTCCCTACAAACAAGGCAAGTAGCAAAAACACTATCTTCAGTCGGATGCTTTCCTATCATCTTATCTTGAACTGTAAAAGTATCACTATAACCCTCCAAATTATTTCACCCTTTCTCTGTTTTCTTGAAAAATCTTGTTTGGTACAAAAATAAAATCTTTCTTTTATATTTCTATACATTTCTACATATTATTTTTTATATCCTCCAATAAAATCAATATATTTTTCTACATTTTTCGACTTCAAGCTCATTAATCTTCATTATAATCTTAACACCATAAATAAACTAAACCGTACCCTCTGGGCACGGTTTAAAAAGCATGTCTATACAAGCAAAATCATCTTCATTTTTATGTGTTTTTAAGTTTAATTTAATCATCGCACTGATTCTTAAAGTAAATTTTGATGTTTTGCCTCCCTAAGTTTATGCTACTTTACTCTCCTAAGTATTATTTCTTCATGTTTAGACACTTCTTCCTGAATTCTATCTAGCTTATCAGAATTTTGTTTATAACCATCAAATAAGACATCTAATTTAGGCATAATCTCGTGTTCAATTTTAGTATTCGTTTTTTTAGCTTCATTCTCTACGCCGTCTATCCTTGAATTGACTTGCTTAAAGCCTCCTTGCATTTCATTCTCTACGCCATCCATCCTTGAATTAACTTGCTTAAAACCTCCCTGCATTTCATTCTCTACGCCGTCTATCCTTAAATTAACTTGCTTAAAGCCTCCTTGCATTTCATTCTCTACGCCGTCTATTCTTGAATTAACTTGCTTAAAGCCTCCTTGCATTTCATTATACATCTTTGTCATAAATTCAAATAATTGGTCGTTTGTAATGTTTATATCCTTCCCATCATCCATCCCAATATACACCTCCGCACTTAAACTAAATATATTATATCATTTATTTATCATCCTATTCAATACAATTAATTTTGTGGCCAGCCAAACGAAACGTCCCCATGGCGGTATGAGTATTAAAATTTAACTTCAGAAACTATTTCTTGCAATTTGTCTGATACTTCTTTGTTCTTTTTCATTATGTCGTTTATATTGTTTATTGCTTCTACTACATTCATATTCTTTTCAGCTATACTGGTTGTAGCTTTTGCTGACTCTTCTACTGTTACAGATATATCTTTTATGGAATTTGCTATTTGATTTATGGTTGCTGTAAGTTCTTCCGTTGTTGCAGATAAATTTGAAATAATGCTGTTTAGTGATGAACCATCATCTTTGTACTGATCTACAGCCTCTACCATCATTTCATAATCTCCCATTACATCCTTTTCTAGAAAAGCTACCAATTCATTTGTATTGTCTACCAATTTTTTTACTGCTCCAGTTATGCTTTGAGTTACATTTTGTATTTCTCCTGCTGTTTGATTTGAGTTTTCTGCCAGTTTCCTTATTTCATCTGCTACTACAGCAAATCCCTTTCCAGTATCTCCTGCTCTTGCTGCTTCTATGGCTGCATTTAAAGCTAGTAGACTTGTTTGTTCTGATATTTCCAATATGGCGTTGGATAATATATCTATTTGTTCTACTTCCTTTGCTGATTTTATGGCCTCTTCTATTTCTTTTCTTGTGTTTTCATATATGTTCATGGTATTGTCTTTAGCTGTAATAAATTGATTGTTCAACCCTTCTGCTTTTGTGCTTATGTCCCTTGATGTAGAAGCTCCTTCTTCTACTTCTTCTGCAAAATCTGATATAGCTTTATCTATTTCAACAGAGGATTCATTTATAGCTATAGTTGAAGCTGATGTTTCTTCCATCCCTGCTGAAAGTTCTTCTGTTGTTGCTGATGTTTCTTCTGCTTGACTAAGTAAAAAATTCAATTTTTCTATAGTTTTTTCATATACTTCATGATTTTTTTCTATAGAATCTTGTAGATCTTTCATGAACACCTTTTGTTTTTCAATTATACTTTGGAAAGATCTATACATTTGACCTATTTCATCTTTTCTCTTTAAATCCTTTTCATCTATTGTAGCAAGGAAATTTAAATTCCCTATGTCTTCAGCAATATTTGCTGTATGCACTATTGGTTTTGCAATGGAATTTGACATATATAATGATATTAGTAAAGATACCACCAATACAATTATAGTTGCTATCAAAGTATATAAATTTGCCTTTTGGATGGCTCCCATGGTGTGCTGTGCAGAAACTCCAACTCCTACCTTCCAGTTAGATTCTGCTACATCTCCAAAAAAGAAAAATCTATCAACTCCATCATAGTCTTTTATTCCTCTATTTTTTAAGCTTAAATTTTTCCCTTCCATTATATTCTTAAGCTTTCCATTCAATATATCAGCAATATTTACATATCCATCTTTTTTGGGCTTGAATTCTTCATTTGTATGAGTGATAATATTTCCACTACTATCAATTAAAAATGCATGAGAACCTTTTCCTACATCTACAACTGAAATCATATCTACTAAATAGTTAATTTTAATATCGCTTCCTATGACACCCTTTCTCCCATCTAGAGTACTAAAGGCCTTTGAAATTGTAATGACCACTCCTTTAGTCATAGCATCCATATAAGGCTCTGATATATAGAAATCATCAGTCTCCGTAGCCCCTATATACCAATCTCTAGAAGTTGGATCAAATGTATCGCCTGGAATCCAACCGCTACCAGATATAAATGATTTATCCGAAAAAGCTATATAATACTCATTTCCAGGATTTCTTTCCCCTGCTTTCTTTAAATAATTGTAAACAAATTTATATTCAAAATTGTTGTTTACAATCATATCTTCAATGACTTCATGTATTGAATCTTTTTGCAGAGCCATCCATTTATCTATATCTTTAGCTATTCCTGTAGCCTCTAATTGAACTTTATTATTTACCTCAGCTTCTAATTTTTTTATGGACACCATATAGTTGATTGTAGATACAGACAATATACTAACAATACATACCAAAACAGTGAACAATACAACTTTAGTTTTTAATTTCATCTCTATTCTCCTCTCTTTTAATAATTTCATCTAATAGCATATATTTTTTTGAAAATTCAATTTTTATCACTATACATATTTCTACATATTTCATTAAAATCCTCTATATTTTTTCATAATTTTTCTTTTTATGTATAAAAACCCGTCCCACAAGTATTTCTACCTATGAGGCGGGTTTTGGTCTTCTTATTGTCTATTTGTTTAAATAAAAGGCCTTATAACCTTTATATGCCATATAAACATCCACTTTGCTGACAGCTTCATAAGGTGCATGCATACTAAGTACCGGAACACCACAATCTATCACTTCAATACCATAAGCTGCTATCATATATGCAATTGTTCCATTGTCTTCTTGATCTACTTTCCCCAACTCACCAATTTGCCACTTAACATTGTTGTCATCAAACAGTCTTCTTACAAGCTCAAAGTATTCAGAATTTGCATCATTTCCACGGTTTTTTCCTTCACTACCTGTTTCTTTAACCAATGCTACTCCTCTTCCCGCATGAGCTGTATTTCGCTTGTCAAATACATCTGGAAAATTGGGATCATAAGAAGAAACAACATCAGCAGATAATGCCAAAGTATTTGACAAAGTTCTAGCCACAGCTAATGGGCTACAATCTTCTCCCAATAGGGATAATATCTCTATTACCGAATATTCAAAAAATTTTGATTGCATACCTGTATTCCCTATACTGCCAACCTCTTCTTTATCCACAAATATTGCCATACATGTCCTGTCTGGATTTTCTACTTCCAATATAGCATTCAAACAAGCATAAGAACATACTTTATCATCTTGAGCATAGGCTACAATTAGTCCTTTATCCAATCCTAAATCCCTTGCTTTTCCTACTGGCACTGCTTCCAATTCAGCAGTTATGAAATCTTCCTCTTTTATTCCATACTTCTCATTTAATATATTCAATATATTGTATTTAATCCTATCATCAATATTTTCATTATCAAAGGGAATACTTCCAACTACAATATTTAATCCTTCACCTTGGATAGCTTCTTTAAGTTTCTTCTCGTATTGGTCCTTAGCTAAATGAGGCAACAAATCTGTTATAAAAAATACCGGCTCCTTTTCATCTTCACCTATTGCTACTTCTACTTTAGAACCATCTCTCTTAATCACTATACCATGTAATGAAAGAGGAATAGTCACCCACTGATATTTCTTAAGTCCACCATAATAATGAGTCTTAAGCAATGCCAATTCTGAATCCTCATACAATGGATTTGCTTTAATATCTAATCTTGGAGAATCTATATGAGCTCCAATGAAATTCATTCCATTTAAAATGCTCTCTTTTCCTATTACAAATAAAGCTACACCCTTGTTTCTATTGTTTGAATATAGCTTCATGCCAGGAATTAGTTTTTCATTGTTTTCAATCAATTCACTTATTGGTTTGAAACCATTTTCTTCTGCTCTTCTAATTATTTCCCTAGTAGCTTCTCTTTCTGTCTTGCTATTATTTAAAAATTCTTTATAATCTTCAGCCATTTCAAATACTTCATTTTTCTCTCTACTTGAAATATTTTTCCATGCACTATCAAACTCAAATGCCAATTCGTTTCTTTTCATTTTGTTATCCTCCTTATGCTTTTGCTTTGTTGTTTTTGTCCTCATAAAATAGGGCTAAATTGGGATCTAATTCTCCTATCTCAAGATACCTTGCTTTATAATCTTTAAGCAATATAAAAAATGTTGGTGACAATACAAGTATTACAGCTACATTTATAAATGTAGGAATAGCTGAAACCAAGTCCGCAAATAGCCAAACTTTTTCACCTGGTAATCCCCTTGTCACAGCTAAAGTTGGAAAAACTAATTCAGGTATTGGATATACCCATTTATAAATTTTGAGAATTCTATCTTTGGCTTTTGAATTGTTCCCCAACAAATGTCGAAGAAGCACTTCATAGTATGAATACCAGCCTGTACTACTAGTAAGCCCAAGTAAAAATATGGACAAAGCAACAATTACTCTACCAAACCACCCTATCTCATGCTCAAATACTGTCAAAGCCAATGTTGCACCATCAAGACCTGATGACCATTCCCCAGTTATTATTACAATCAATCCCGTTATAGTACATACTACCAATGTATCCATAAATACTTCAAAAGCTCCCCATAATCCTTGTTTCACTGGATGATCCGTTCTTGCTGTAGAATGAATCATTGGAGATGTACCCCATCCAGCCTCATTGCTATATACAGATCTAGCTAAACCTAGTTGCAATGCTTGAGCAACTGTTGCTCCTGCAAATCCTCCCATAGCAGCTGAACCCGTAAATGCACTTTCAACTATAAGCTTCAATGCATGTGGAAGAGCAGTGATATTCTTAAATATAATCACTATTCCACCAACCAAATAAAACATAAGCATGAAAGGTACTATTTTGGTCGCTATCTTTCCCAATTGTGGTATACCTCCACTGATCATGATATAAACGCATACTATATATATTACCGCTACAATCATCATGTTTATTCCAAAAGTATTTCCTATAGCTTCTGATACTGTGTAATTTTGAAGTGTTATGAAAAATGTTGAAAATATTCCTGCACCAAATACAATTGCAAGAGGTTTCCAACCTTTAAATCCTTTTTCTTCCCCCAAACCCTTTTCCATATAATATGTTGGTCCTCCAAATGGCAAGCCTTTTTCGTCTTTTTCTCTATAATATACGCCCAAAGTTACTTCGACCATTTTTAAAACCATTCCCAAGAGAGCTGCTATCCACATCCAAAATATTGCCCCTGGTCCCCCAACTGCTATAGCTGTTGCTACCCCTCCAATATTTGAAACTCCTACTGTCCCACCAACAGCAATGCAAATAGCTTCAAAGGGTTTAAGTATTCCTTCACCAGAATCACCTTTATCTTTCATTTTTCCAAAGGTATTTTTCATTATATGGTGAAAATGTCTAAACTGAAAAAACCCAGATCTTGCAGTAAAATAAAATCCCGCACCAAGCATCAAAATTATCAATGGTGGTCCCCACAAAAAATCATTTAGTTTTTCAAAAAATACCATTATTCATGCCTCCTTTAATTTTAACTGCTAAAGTATAATTTCTAAAAAAGTAGTTAATAATCATAAAAGTATTTCCCTCGCCTCCTTATCCAACAAATAATTGGTTTAATATCATAATATACAACGTTTAGTTGTTTGTCAAGACAATATCCGACTTTTTGTTGTATTTAAATTTTCTCACAACTTTCTATTGTATAATCAAGTTACAAAAAACTTTATTGGATGCTTATTTAATGCAGTTTGGAGGTGATATCCTGATAAGTGAAAGACTAAAGGAATTAAGAGAAGAAAAAAATTTACTACAAAAAGATTTAGCTAAACACTTAAACATTTCAACTAGTGCTTATGGATATTATGAACAAGGTAAAAGAAATCCCGATACTGAAACAATAGAAAAACTAGCTGATTTTTTTAATGTTTCAACCGACTACCTTCTTGGCCGAACTAATTATAAAAAAAATCCCAATATATCTGAACACTTAAACTATAATGAAATAGAAAAAAGCATTGCAGAAAAGCTATTAAATGAGGGAATTATAACACAAGATGAGCCTATTCCTAAAGAAATATTTGAAAAAATTTTAAAATACGGTATGGAAGCTGCTATAGAGATATTAAAATTAGAAAAGGAACTAAAAAAATAAATACTATTTTAAAAGTCAGATAGTTATATAACTATCTGACTTTTATTATCTATATACATTTACCTTCTTGTACAAATCATAGGATTCTTAGAGTTAAAACCAATTGAAACTTGTAGGTATTTCTACCTATGAGGCGGATTTTACTATTTCTTCTTAGTTTCTTTTGCTTTCTTTTCTAATAGTTTTTCCATTTCATCTACCAATTCTCCAAAGTACTCCAATATACTATCAACTGGTTCTGACGAATTCATATCTACTCCTGCCTTCTTAAGAATCTCTACTGGATAATCGGAACCACCAGCTGCTAGGAATTCAAGGTAATTGTCAACTGCTCCTTCTTTGCCTTCTAATATATTGTTTACAAGTGCATAAGAAGCCGACATAGAAGTTGCATATTTATATACATAGAAATTCATATAAAAATGAGGTATTCTTGACCAACCATATTTTGAATTTTCGTCAACAGTAAAAGCTTTTCCATAGTATTTCTTTATAAGGGATAGCCATAAGTTGTTCAAAACATCAGCTGACAATGGTTCTCCTTTTTCAGCCATATCATGAACTGTTTGTTCAAACTCTGAAAACATAACTTGAGTATAAATAGTTCCCATGATATTGTCTATTTGTTTATTCAACAAATACAATTTTTCATCATCATTTTTAGCATTCTTAATCATATAATCCATAACTAAAAGTTCATTAGCTGTAGAAGCTACTTCTGCTGTGAATATTGGATAACTTGACATATAATATGGTTGAGTTTTGTTTGAATACACTGTATTTAAAGCATGTCCCATTTCATGAGCCAATGTCAAAGCTGAATCCAAATCATTCGTATAATTCATAAGAATATATGGATGAGTATCATTAGCACCCCATTGATATCCACCAGTATATTTGTTATCATCTGCGTATACATCAACCCATCTTGAATTTACACCGTTCTTAAAATCAGCTACATATTCATCTCCAAGTGGAGCCAATGCCTTTGTAATGATTTTTACTGCTTCATCATAAGGAATTTCCATCTTATAATCTTTAACTAGTGGAAGGGAATCATCGTATCCATGCAATTCTTTTAGTCCCAATGCTTTCTTTTTCACTTCATAATATTTATGAAGATACCCCAAATTGCCATCAACTGATTTAACAAGATTGTCATAAATAGATCTTGGTATAAACTCTTCAGCCAATGCAGCATCTATTGAAGAATCATAGCCTCTAGCATTGGAAAAGAATATATTTTTCTTCACTTCTGCACTATATGTGGCTGCCAATGTATTGTTTACTTTTCCGTTAGCATTTGTACGAGCTAAATAAGCCTTTTTTCTAAGATCCCTATCTCCTTCTTCCAATATCTTGTAATAATTTGCATTGTCTAATTTTATCTCTTTGCCATCTTTATCTTTTATAGTTGGATATTCATAATCAGCAAGAGTCACCTTGTCAAATATATCTTTTGGTGAGCCTGCCATATCACTTGCTGCTGACAGTATAGCTTCTTCTTTATCTGACAATATATGTTCTTTTTGTTTTAAAAGTTGTTCAAGATAAAGCTTATAATCTTTAAGCTTTGGATCATTCATAAGACCCTTCAATTTTTCTTCAGATAAACTAAGTATCTCTGGTCTCTCAAAGGAAACAGCTGCTACATATTTGCTGTAAGCTGTTTCAGCTATAGAAGCCATTTCTTGAGAATTGCTATCTGCTTGATTTAAATCTTGAGAAAGGTTTGCATAAATATATCCTTTCATTAAAAGTCTACTAGCTTCCTCATCTAGTTTAAAGTATGCAAGCAAATTGTCTGCTGTATTTAATTTCCCTTTATATTGTTCAAATTTTGGAATTATTTCGTTTGTAAGTTTCTTCATATCAGCTTCAAAATCATTTCTTGTCTTGTAGATTTCAGTTAAATCCCATTTGTACTTATCTTTTGCTTCTGCACGAGTTGGAAGTTTTGCATCAGCAAAAACCATAGATTGGCTAAACAACATCACCAATACTAATAACAATGATACTAATGATTTTTTGTTAAATCTTTTCATGTCATGGGGATAAACCCCCCACCTCCTTTATTTATTTTTTTAAAATTATACAGTATACATTCTACATTTTTCATAATTATCCTTCTAATTTTATTGTTTATTTTAAATATTTCGAAAATTACATTGAAATTAGAAAAACAAAACCCCGCCTCACAGGTATATCTACCTACGAAACGGAGTTTTGCGACAGGGAGAACCGTCCCTCCTGTAGCAAATTTAAAAGTATACACTCTGTATTGTAACTTTACCTTTATCAACAATATGTCTATTATCAAAATATATATCAGCATTATGTGAAACCAAGTCAAAATGACCACTTGCGTCATGCTGACCTCCCAACGCAAAATTACGTCCTAGACCTATATGAAATGTTCCATATGCTGATTCATCTTCAATATAGCAGTCACCTTTACATCTTGATTTAGAATTTAACCCTATTCCAAATTCTGCACCGTAATACATACGTGCATCATCGAATGATTCAAGATAATCTTTTAAAATTTTACCACTTTTTGAATTCTCAATATTAACAATTTTGCCATCTTCAAAAGTTATTTTAAATGGAGTTTCTACCTTACCAATATATCCATAAGAACCATCAAGGACCAAAGTGCCATTAGTAGCAGTTTCAACTATTGGAATATAAACTTCTATACTCGAAGATGAAAAACCTCCGCCATCTTCAACATTACCATTAAAGAAACCCGGCTTTCTTCCTTTCATGCTCAAATGAAGATCTGTTCCTAGTTCCGTACTTACATAAATTTTACTTGAACCTCTGATATTCTGCATAAGCAGGTTCGCTTTAATCTTGCTTATTTCTGTATTTTCTGTCATGAAGTCAAATGCTAGCATAGATACCCCGTTATTAGTAGACAAAGGTAAAGACACGTATTTTTTCCCTAATTCAATTGCACGTTTGGCCGCAAGAGTTGTAACAAGAGAATACTCAGTCGCACCTATTATTGCATCATATGGGTCAAATATTCTATCATTTTTATCAAAATAAATTCCTACTTTTTTACCACTTTTTTCTACAAGCATTATATCTACCGAAACACCAATTTTTTTTGCATAAATTTTTAAAACCTTAGCTTCATCTAAATGTCTTTCACTTGTAACTATCAAGAGATTTTCTTCAGGTTTCAAAAGAAGCCAGTCATTTATAACTATTTTTGCACCTCTTGCAGTCAATTCACTCAAGATATCACCTCTCTATAAGATTAATTCAGGAGAAACAAAATCTGTTTCCCCTGAATTAATCCAAAATCTATTACATTCCAAACATTAACATATAAGCAATCTGGAATATAATAAGTGCAAATGCAGGCACAATTTGCTTCTTGATAACACCCCACTTGTCATTCATTTCTAGAATAGCAACTGGAACGATGTTAAAGTTTGCTGCCATTGGAGTACATAGAGTACCACAATAACCACAAGTTAATGCAAGCATTCCACAGAGAACAGGATCAGCCCCTAATGCAAATACAAAAGGTCCACCTATGCCAACTGTCATAACAGTAATAGCAGCAAAAGCATTACCCATAATCATAGTAAAGAACATCATACCTATAGCATATACGATAATACCTACTGCCAAATTTCCTTCAGGTATAATCTTCCCAACTAGAGCTGAAATAGCATCACCAACACCTGCAACAGTAAATATACTACCTAATACTCCAAGCAAACATGGAAGCAAACAAATAGGTCCAATTATAGAAAGAAATCTTTCTGAATCATCAAAATAAGTTTTAACTGTATTTTTACTATTAAATATAGTAAGCAAAATTATACCTATTATAACACCGACACCCATACCAACAAGTGAACTAACATTAGGAATAAATGCAAAAATCAAAGCAAATACACCTATACCAAGAGCTGGTATGAATATTTTCATTCCTATTTTATTGAAATCAGCAACTTGTTCTTCTGGAGTAGCTACATTAGAATGTCCTGGCTTAACCTTCTTCAATATAGCAGGAAGCATCATCACAAGAACTATAATGCCATTAATAACATTACCATTTGGCAAATTCCCTATAAATCTTCCAAATGCCATAAGAACACCAAATAGAAACCAGAAACTAAAAGTACCCACTCGTGAAGGATTTTCTTTATCTTTTAAATTTTTAAATGCAGCATATAAACAGATAACACCGCAAATCATATATAATATTTCAAGTAACTTTTCTCCTAAAGTTACATCTGCACTTGTAAAAAATGACATATAATTACCTCCTTCTATTTATTCTCTACATTAATTTCACCATAGTATTTTTTCATATATCGCTTATCCAAAATATTATAATATATTATTGTAAATAATACCGCAAAAATAGCAACTGGAATTTCAGCAGCTGCAAGCTGAGGAAGTTCAACATTATAACCTAAACTTTCCATAGCACCTTTTACTAACAGTCCACCTGAACCACCTATGAAAAGTACCTGAGTAAAGAACCATACGATATTTTCAACACCTGCTGCCATACCTTTTACATGATCCATGTGTTCTTCATTTGCTTTATAACCTTTAGTTTCAATTGTTGCTTGGCACATAGGCATAAGTACTGGTCTTGTAAATCCTGCAACTCCACCAAGCCCAACATTGAAAGCTCCTAAAATACCTCTTAAAACACTATATACACCAAGTACGTGAGCTGGAGTAGCGCCTTTAAACTTTCCTATAAGCTTCGCAGCGGCATGTTTTAAACCATTTCTCTCCAAAGTTCCTGTAAGCAATAATACAATCAAGAATACATTCATGTATCTTGAACCAACAAATGTTGCTCCGAAAACATCTAAGAATTCAACTATTCCCATTCTTCCAGTTATAGCAGTAACGATTGCTGCCACTGCAATAATCAAAATTGAATCAAGTTTTAATGCAAAACCAACAATTACAACTAAAACACCTAATAACACTAAATAATTCATATTATTTCTTCCCTCCCATTTATTTAGACAGAATATCTGTCTTAAAATATTTATACTATAATTAACTAGACAAATATTGGTCTTTGTCTTGTTAATTTAAGTACCAGTTTATCACCCAAATCATTATATTCATATCTATATGATTTTTTAACACCTGTCATAACATTTAGAATTCTCATATTGTGATAAAAGTGTGCATCTGTACACATCTTTAGATAATCTCCCTGTGCTGTTTCATCAGCTACTTCACTCGTAAAATAAGCTGTATTTATCCACGGATGTCTCCATGAAACATAACTAGCATCAGCACTATGATTCTTGTAAATCCAGTAGAAAATCATATCATTGTAATAATCTGCTGGGAAAAGCTTAGGCATCCAGTTATGTGCATATTTCTCAAATCTTTCAGCCCATTCAAGATTAAGCTCTTTAAGTTCTTTGTGTAATCCAATTTCATGAGAAACTTCATCCTGTAGTTTATTACAAAGAATAATATTATCTTTAAATTCATCTTCTTTAGGGGGCCAGAAATATCCGTACAGAATAGATCTAGGCAGCCAAAATCCTTTATATGAAGGAGATGTATATCCTGAATACTCTTGCTCCCACTCATGCGAAGGTACACCGTGGTTATCTACAATCAAATCAGGAAGAATTCGTTTGTAAATTCTACCAAAAGCATATGCTTCAGTATGAATAGAATCCTTGTTAAATATTTCACGGAAAAATTCCTTACTCAATCCATCAAAACGTGCTACATGTAGCTTCCAATTAGGATTGATTTTCATAAGCTCATAATGAAGTGCAGTACCATCTACATTTTCTACCGGTATAATTGTAATATTTAGATTATCTGCTATCTTCCTGCTTTCAGGATTACATACAAGTTCTTTTATAATTCTAAATGAAGCATTTGTTGAAGATACCTCATTTGCATGATGTCTACAGTTTATAAGTTCAGAAGGATTATATGTCAAAGACTTAACTTCTGATACAAAACCCGTTTCACCTTCAGGGATTATATCTACCGCATATATCAGTCTTCCATTATAACTTTTCCCTGCAATATAGACCTTTAAACACGATACTTTTTTTAGTTCATTAATTATTTTAATATAATCATCATACCCTATAACAGAGCCCTCTTTAAAATCAATGCTGTTAATTATTTGGATGTCTCTATTTATGTTTACTTCTGTCCTTTCCTCAGTCTGCTTAGTGCAGCTAATACCGTATTCCTTCATGCTCATTGAAGAAATATATGATGTCTGCTCAGCTGCTTCAAGAATTCCTTTACTCATTAAAGCAAAATATTCCTTAAGCATATTCTCATCGCAGTTTTCAGTTTTAATATTGTAATTCAATTCATCATCTTCATCAAAGCTGATTTCATCAACATACATTTCAGGATTTTCAGCTTTATATGTGAAAAGTTTACCATTCTTTAACACACCTGCATGTTCAGCTTCTGTGCCATAAAGAGTAACAATAAGCTTGGGCTTGCCTTCTGATTCTCTTAAATCAGGTAAAATCAATCCTGGAGCTTCAAAAGGTGCTCCAGATACATTAAAACCAAAATTTTTGTAATAGTCAGTAGCAACAAAATACATATCTTCGTGAAGTGCATCAAGTGACGATATCACGTCTTCACGAGTACCTGTCCTAAAATTGGGTTCAGAAAGTTCAGCCTTTATTTCTAATTTTGAGAAAAAAGGTTCATTATCGCTTGTAACTTTACCATTATATTTGTCCAAAACATATTTTTTACTTTCGGGAAGAATTTCATTTTGGAATATTTCCCATACTTTATCTGTATCTGTTCTGATTTGTCTATTTATTATTTCAGTGTCTCCACAGTAAGCTTTTAAATATCCCGTGGCAGGATGAACTTTCCCTAGCCCAGGCATTTCTGATATATAAGGTCTTTCATAGGTTTCAACTTTATATTTTTCATTAAGCAGCATATTGCCTGATTCATCAAAAGCTATTAAATCGTAAGTTATATCTTCAAAACCTTCATAAGCTTCAAATTTTATATTATCTTTTGAAATACCAAGCTCACGGGCTGCTATTTCATCAACAGGATATAACTCTTGAAGAAATCTTATAGGAAGATCATACCACTTGTTTTCATCAAAACTCCCAAAATTAGAATATGATGGTGTTGCACCATCTTCTTCAGCCCATTCTGTCTGACCTTTAGGAAGGAAGGGTTTAAATCTGACCTTGATTTCTGATACATCTTTTCCTTTTAGTTTTGGAACTATGACGTCTGAAATCCATGAATATCCTTGCTTGTACGCACAGATTATTTCTATATCTACATCAAAGCCCAAATCAGAAAGCATTTTTGTTATTTCAGTTTTAAGTTTATCCCTTACATCATTATTTTCACTTACTGCAGCTATTATTTTTACTCTAGATCCATTTTTAAGCTTAGGAACAAGTTCATCTTTAACTACTTCCTTAAGTTCATCTACTTCCCATTTTATGTCATATTCCTTCGAATATATCTTTTTATTGCCTTTGAAATTAATAAACTTTGCATTTTTGAACTCATCTTTATATTTATCATATCTTACATCTAAGTTAGGTTCAGCATAAACAGTAATCTCATCATCAGGTGAATTCATAAAAGTTTTGGCATAGCTAAGCTGACCATCCAAGTTTCTCAGCTTAAAAGAATTGAAAAAATCTTCTTTGTAATTTGTCCATGTATATCCGCATCCCATTTCAGGAAGCTCACGACATAATTTAGAAACAAATTTTTCTAGCCTTAAGCCTTCTCCGTACACATGAATAATCTTTGCTTGTCCATCAGTAAATTTAATCGAAGGTTCTCCTGTTCCTTCAAATACTATTCTACTACCTTTATAATCCTCATCAGCAATCAAACTTCCACTAAATGATGTTACTGACATTCCGTATCTAAACGCCATATTACATGCTGCAGCTAGAACCGATTTATCATTAAGATTTTTCATATCAAATCTGACATTCATACTGTCTGCAAGTAAATCGTTATTCTCATCACTTAATACAAACCCCTTATCAAAAAGACTTTCAAGACCTTTTTTACTGTTGTCATTAAGCTCTTCCAGATAAACAGCTGAATCTGATGATGCAGTATAATTTTCTGGTGTATTAATTTGAGGTACATTTATTAAATCTTCCAAGTTAACGTTTCCCATATTTATTCCTTTTACTGACGATACAACAGGAAATTTCGAAGATGTTGAGTAAAATCCGGAAACAAATGATATTTTAAGTGATTTTTCTATATATTCATTATCTACACTATCTAATACTTTAAATATCTTATTATTATGGAATCTCATAATTTCCTCCTAATAGTTTAATTTGTTATACTGAATAATAATGAGTTTCGTACCAAGGTACAATTATTTAAACATAATGATACTATTTTCACATATATATGTCAAGTTAAAAAACTTTTAATGTAAATGGAGAAGCCATAGAATTAGCAGTAGTATTCTTCCAGCAAATTATATGTTATACTATAATAAAGAAAAAATCACGGGGGATAAAAATATGTCAATAAATACAAAAATGACAAAAGTTCGTAAAAGACTCCTTGATACAGCATTGGAACTTTTTTTAGATCAAGGATATGAAAACACAACCGTTAACGAAATAATCAAAAAATCAAAAACCTCTAAAGGCTCTTTCTATCATCACTTCAGAGGTAAAGAAGAATTGTTGTTTTGTGTAGCATATAAATTCGATGAAGTCTATAATGACTGGCTTAAGACTGAAGATAGTACAATTAGTGCATTACAAAGATTAAAGGATTTTAACCTATTTGTCTGTAATAACCTTGAGAATTCTCCATATAAAGTGTTTTACTCCGATTTATATGGTATGCAAGTAAGAACTCAATTTGAAAGACATATCTTAAATCCTGATAGATTATATTATAAACTCGTTGATCGTTTATTCAAAGAAGCTATTGAGAATGGAGAAATTTCTACCAATAATTCATACACTGAATTAGAAAAAACATATACAACGATTCAAAGAGGACTTACTTATGACTGGTGCTTAAACAAGTGGAGCTATTCGATAACTAACAAATCAGAGCAAATAATCAATGCTTATCTCGATTCTCTAAAATAAATTTCCCTTAAAAAAGAGAACTAACCTTTTACCTTGATTAGTTCTCTTTTTTAGGATTTAATGAATATATCTACTTCGGATACCAAATCCTAACTATATTAAATTTTTATATTCTCTTCTTCCATCAACTATTGCATAGATAATAACTGTTTTATCTTCTTCATTTACTTTATAAAATACAAGATGTTTTTCTACAATTACTACTCTGTATCCTTGCTTTTTTAAGATAGAATATCTAGGTATACTTCCTGAGTTGGGAAACTCTTGTAGATGATTAATAGCTGTTTCTATTTCCTCCAAATACCTAAGAGCAGTATCAATATTTTCTGAATCATCTGCTATATAGAATATTACATCTCTCAGTTGGTCTTCAGCCTTATCTGTTCTTAGAATCTTATACACTTTCATTCTTCCTCTTCACTAGAGATTCACGAAGATCATCAAAAGATTCTTGCATTGAACCAACTTTTCCACTTTGTACATCATCTTCTGCTTCCGCAAGAGTTCTGAGTAATTCTATCTCAGCTTTCATTTGCTTATAATCCTGCAATCCAAGAATGGCTGTATCACCTCGACCATTTACAGTAATAATAACCGCTTCTCTAGTTTCCCTACACTGCTTAGAAATTTCATTATATTTATTTCTCAAATCTGCTGATGGTCTAATATTTAATTCCATGATCCCACCTCTTTCTAATTTCATTGTATATTCATATTATATCATAATTTGTCTATATTATATATCCTTTTATTAATAATATATTCATAAAATTATTTAGGTTACGTAGCTTTCAAAAATGATACAAGGGACTCACTCGTAGTCCCTAATTTGAATAAATAGTTTTTCCAGACAATGTTGTCTTTATTCTGCTTTATATTAATTGTACCAATATTCGCCATTTTTTTATTTTTACCTCTTCTTTTATGAGATTAAAATGCAAAAAATAAACTCACCTTGCAGGTATTTCTACCTGCTGTAACCTTTTGCCCATTTACTTTTCTTTGGGTTCTGAGGCTTCCGTCATACATGATTTTCCAAGCCCTTCCATCTAGTGCAGTAATTTTGTAACTATCGTAATAATCGTTTTGCCTTTGAATGCTTCCTCTCAAATGGTCAGCTACAACTCTTGCTGCCTTTTCTCTTGTAATTCCTGTTAGTTCAGTCTCAATTCCAAAGTTGGTCTTTAAAAAATCTCTGTCTGCCATGGTTTTATCTCCTTTCAGTGTGTTTTCGTTGTGTATATATATCACTCTAAAAGGGATAAATAGCAAGTACTATTTTAAAGAAATACAGTATTTTTTAATCTATTTCTACATATTCCATGATTATTGATAAAGCCTCATCATAGCTTTTGGATTTTGTTATTTTATCTACCATTTCATCTGCTTTATCCTTCTTTCCTTTTCTAAAAGCACTGTTGCCACTTAAGTTTTGAATGAGTTCCTTTCTAATTTCCTTATACTCATCCCCAATCATTCCAAGTCTTGTTAGCCAAGTTCTAAAAGTGTATTTTTCATTGTCAGTAGGTTTCACTTTAGCTAAAGCTCTACTTGCTGATTCTCTTTCCGAATGCTTAAAGGTTATACTTTTTTCCTGAAAGTCAAATTCTATTCCAGGATGACCTCCCTCTTCAATTTTATTTAATGCTCTAAGCCCAGCTAGCAGTTCTTCAAATTCTACTTCTTCTCCAAGCGATGTCATAATCTTTCCCTCCCTATCTATAATGTAAGTTTCTTTAGGTGTTTCTATTTGATATTGAAAACTTGGTACTCCTAGGTACTTAGGCTTCACTCCAAAGTGCTCACCTAAGATTTTTACCATTTCCTTTCTATCCATTTCAATCCCTCCTGTATTTAGGTTACTTACATATATCACTCTAAATACAGGAAATAGCAAGGGTTATATCGTATCTTTATATGGTATCTTTTCTCCATCTCTTATAAGGAAAACTTCCTCATCAGAGCCAACATATTCGATATATCTTTTCACAATAACATCTGAATATTTTTCATCCAACTCTATAGCATAACAAATTCTTCCTGTCTGCTCACAGGCAATTAAAGTAGAACCACTGCCAGCAAAAGGCTCTAATACAATACAGTTACTCATGCTACTATTTTGAATTGGATAGGCTACTAAAGGTACTGGTTTCATAGTTGGATGAAGTTCTGATTTTGTGGGCCGTGATTGCTTGGCCCAAATGCAAACATTAGCAAATGGAACTTCTTTTATTCCTTCTTCCCTTGCTGCCATTACTCTGCCATGACCAGCTAGTATGTTATAATCTTTATCGATTAATATGGGATTTATAAATCCAAATTCTCTAAGGCTACTTCTCAATTTATTAATTTGGTCTTTGCTATGGGTTCTAGCATTATTTGCATAAGGTATTAGTTCATCTATGCCAATTAGTTTTAATTCTTCTGTTGTTTTCAATATTTCACTCACCTCTTTATTTTTTATTGATTTTTCTTTGTTTCTTTGTTATAATGTTTATAAAGATACAAAGATATAGGTGTTATATTTATGAATTTAGCATATACTATAAAAGAGGTTACAAATATGCCTACAATTGTTATGGAGCGTGATATTATGGATCGTAAAATAATCAGCGTTTCAAAGAAGCGTCAAATTACGATACCTTTACAATTCTATAAACATCTTGAACTTGGAAGCGAAGTTGAATGCTCACTTGAAGATGGTAAAATTGTTATTCAACCTCTTCATAGAGAACCTAGTGAGTTTTCCGTTGAAATACTAAAAGACCTAGTTTCTCAAGGATATTCGGGTGATAAACTAGTAAAGCAGTTTGAAACACAAAGCAAAAATATTAAAAAAGCTGTTAACAATATGCTTGAAGAAGCAGATGCCATTGCAGCTGGTGAAAAGAAAGCAGCAAACTTTGATGACATCTTTGGTTCAGAGGACTGATTATGTACGAAATATTATTCAGTCCTCAAGCTGAACGTTTTTTTAAAAAATTAAAGGAAAAGCCTTTAAAAAATGCATATAAAACAGCTTTACTAAAATTAAGTGAAAATCCTTATATCGGTCAACCAAAACGTGGTGATTTATCTGGTGTTTATGGTTTCGATGTAAAATATAAAGGTATCAATTATGAAATTGCCTATACCATAAGTGAGATTGATGGTAAAAAAATTATTGTGCTTCTTGCTGGAACTCGTGAAAACTTTTATGAACAACTAAAGCGATATATTAAATAGCTCTCAAAAGAGGGCTATTCATGGCAAGACTTGCACAGGGATTGAAGATTGTTAATGTCATAGAATAAGTCTTCGTTACCTTTATGAGGTTCTATATGGTCTACTGCTATTGTATTCTCTATCCATTTCCTTTTGATGTGCCTTGCAGTATTTCCCTTCTGTTAGCTCTGGACAGCCTGGGTACTTGCAGGGCTTCTTTGGTTTCCTTGGCATTCTCTTTCACCTCCAAAAATGGACATAGAAAAAGCCCTTAAAAAAACATCTCTAAGGGCTTTACACATCCTAATTTCTATTACCTATAGATAATTAATATTTTTATTCGTTTGACAGAGTTATTTTATATTTTATCAATATAGCTTATTGAAAAGATCAGTACTATAATCACTAATATCTGATATATTAAGCATGTTATGCTTTAGTTTAATAGCTTCGAAATACTTTCTTATCAGATCTTTTTCAATAATTCGGTCTGAACTTTCATCATCTCTTAAACCTACTCTAGTAATACTCCATGGCATTTCTGCATGAGTCATCTTTTCTAGCACCTTCCCACTATAACAACCGAAATTTCTAATTACGCTGTCTAAAATCTCCTTTTCTATCTTAGCCAATTCTATATCAGTGTAGTCACACTCATTTTCCTCGATAGGATTGTAGCCATAGTTTTTATATTTATAGTACACACTTCTATATACAGGCCCATGTACCCAAGCTTCACAATTATTATGGAATAGATATTCACCTGTAAAAGCTTTGAAAAAGCCCTGGGCATAGTATAATAGTTTTTGTAATGCCAAAGGTGTTATATCTGAACAACTTACCAAAAGGTATTTTACAACATGATCAATCTTATCCTCAGATTTAACAGTTATAAAATTCTCCTTTTCAATATCCACTAATGCCTCACTACAACGCTTATATGCAACATCTGTTATACTATCTTTATTTTCCTCTAGTAACTTCTTCATATCCTTCGGGTCATTAAGGATTGTTTTTAAAGTATCTGAATATTGTTTAGTAGGAATATCTCCATCCAAATATCTAGTAAGAGTACCTTCACCCCATCCTAATAGCAAGGATAAAGGTCTTTTACCAATATCATACTTATCTAATATAAGTTCCATTTCTGAAACAGAAATCAACCCCTCTTTTTCCCTAAAAGCATTATCTAGCATTTTAAGATTATAATCACGAATATCAGCTACAAATATTTCACTTCCACACTCACTACAAATTGCTACTTTCCCTATATACTCAATTTCTTTACCTTTGATGTTTTTTGTCATTTTCTTTTCTCTGATATAGTACTCTACCATATCATGACATTTTTCACAAAATCCTAACATCTAGGTTACCTCCTTTTTATTAATCACCATTATTAATCTTATTTTATATATTATCAAGCTATTTATTTAAACAAATATTCTATTGGTTTATTTCTTTTATGAAAAGATACAATGAACACAAAATCATCGCCATTCCTTATTTGAGTCATATTAATTTTAATATATATCAACATTTTCTAAAGTACCCCAATAATCTAATTCTTGGCACTTACAGAATATGTACAATTTTTCATGAGAAAATTCTTCATTATCATTATCAACCGCATAACAAAAATCATCATACTGAATACCTAATAGTATTTCTTTTTCTTTTTTTGTATCAATTTTATAATCTTCAATAAAGTCCATATTTTCTTGTCTATTTTCATTTTGTGCAATTGAATACTTACCATCTAATATGAATTTTCTAAATTTAGAAAGATAGGCTTTTATCTCATCTGGAGTAAGATCGGTATATTTCTTTGTTTCTTTTTTAGTATTAACCAAATCTTAATCTCTCCCTTCTTCTAGAAGAATACAATTATACATTAATTATACCAAAAACACAATATAAAAATGTATTTATTGATACAATATATTTAATTTATGTATTAAATATTTATGATTTTCTATCTTTTACATCTTATATATTACTACACTTTGATAGTGACATTCGTAGTAGCTTTTCCCCCAGATATATTTTCTAAATTTGAAGATAGAAAAAGACCAACTAATAATTAGCTGATCTTTTAAAAAATCTTATTGTAGTACATTAATTTTACCTGCATATATCTCCATTGATTAATGTTTTATTTATTCTGCTATGATTATAATCTTTGCGTCTTGTCCCCAAAATATTTGTGCTCCAAAAGTTTCACCTATGAATCTAAGAGGAACTAGGGTACTACCATTTTCTATTTTTGCTGGAACATCAAGTTGTACCTTTTCACCATTCACATATGCTTCCTTATCTCCAATTTTCAACTTTATTGAAACATCATCTCTAGTTATTGTTGCAGTACTGGTCTTTCCATCCCAATCAACTTTTGCTCCCATAGCCTCTGTTATGGCTCTAATAGGCACTAAAGTTCTGCCATTTTCTACTTTTGGTTTGGTTTTAGAAAAATTAATCTTCTTGTTGTTATAGTATGTCTTGATTCCATCTTCAAGTTTAACCTTATCAAAAGAATCATATTTAAATTCATGCTCTACTGTAGATTCAGTTAAGTCTAGACCTTTGTTAGGACTTTGAATTATAAAACTCCAATATTTACATTCCCCAGGATTCAATTTCATGTCAGCTAATTTAACTTCATCTGTAGGTTCATCAACAACTTCTGCATGTGCAACAAGTTCTCTATTCACATCATATACGTCGAAGGATAAACCCGTAACTCCAGATACTGGTGTATTACTTACATTGTAAAAATACCCTTCAACTACTAATTCTTCTTGACATGTACATATCCCCTTTCTAAGCTTGCTATACATATATATTGCATGCAAGTTAATTTATGTTAATTGTACCAATATTATATTCGCCATTTTTTCATTTTTCCCTCTTTTTTCATGAAATTAAAATAAAAAAAATAAACTCACCTTACAGGTATTTCTACCTGCAAGGTGAGTTTTGCGACAGGGAGAACCGTCCCTACTGTCGCTATCTTGCAGTCTTAGTAAAGGTTCCTTCCGCTCTACTATTGACTCTATAATATTCACCTTTATCATAGTTTCCTATATATATATGTCCTACTATATAATAGTCATCATAGTAACGGTCACGATAATCATAGTCATAGTAACGAATCATTTTATCGGATACTCTATCCAAAATCCCTGCTATCTGAGCCGAAGTAAGTTCATTAAATTGAGTTTCACTATCACTATAAAGATCAATCTCAAAAGAAATTCTTCGATTATCAACATCCAGTCTACTTAAACGAGCATCCCTTATTCCCTTTTCTTTGAATTCATCATATACTATACCATCTATATATTTATCATATTCATCATATCCATACCTATCTGCTGTCCTACCATCATAAGAAATATTTACTTTGCTATCTCTCTTTTTGCTAAATGTCATGGCATCTTTTTTATAGAATTCATCGTATATTGAGCCATAAATATCTACATTGGTGAATTCTTTAGATATGATATCTGTTATATCTTCTATCATATCTTTTTTGTTATTGTACCCCATTTTGTTCCAAGCACTCTCTTGTCTGCCGTCTCTTAAATCCATTCTTATATCTACATCTATTCTATTTGTACTTTCCTTTAATGTTATGTCAAAATCCACATCTTTATAAGTACCATAATTATTGTTTAATTTTTTCTCTACAGCTTTAAGATCTGTTTCTTCTACAACATTCTTCTTTAATTTTTCAATTTCTTTTTTAAGTTCTTCAATTTCCTTATCTTTCTTTTCTATTTCTGCCTCATATTGTTCAGATTTGGTATCTATAATCTCTGCTGTATGTGTACTATCATCATACTTGACTTCCAAACCCATCAAATCAGCAATAGCCCTTACAGGAACATAAGCACGGCTACCGTATTCATGAACAACAAAGGCAGGTGAACCATATTTGTTTTCTATTTCACTGGTCACATCTTTGCCATCAACTTTAAACTTAATTCTACCATGAGTAGCTGTAAGTTTTTTTACATAGATATTGTCAGCAGCTAATGCCACAGTACTTAGTACTAATATCGCTAACATTGTGATTACTAATACCTTTTTAAACCTACCATTTTTAAACATACTATCCCTCCCATATTTATTATATTATATATATTGTATCATTAATTTAGATGTGTTTTCAAATATCTTTCTCCATTCCTGCACTAATCTAATAAGTTAAAAAGAACCCCTTTGGATTTCTCCGCTGGGGTTCATCTTTATCCCTCATTACTTATCAGTAATTTAGTGTTAGAGGTTATGTCTTATTTTACTTCTTCTACAGTTACTTCAAATACTTTGTAAGCTCCAACTGCACTAGCTGTAAATTTCACTTCATTATCTGTTGCTGTTGCATCACCAGTAAATGCACTTGCTATAGCTGTTGCTACATCATTAGCTGCTAATTTAGTATCTACTATGTCTATAACTTTTGTTATCACTGTGTCATTTTCTGTAAATGTTACTTTTATTTTTCCTGCTCTATTAGCAGCTGTTACTGTAAATCCATATTCTGCTTTTTCTCCTGCATAGACATCTTTCCCTGCATTATCTAATTTTCCTTCTGCCACTTCTATTCCTGTTGTAGCTACATTTACAGTTACTTTAAAGTTTTCATCTAACTTTTTATTAGCACTTGTGAAAACTACTTTTGTAGAATCTGTAGCATCTACTTCTGCAGTTGCACCAGTATAACTTGCTTCTGCTATTTTATATGCTACTACTTCAGGTGTTTCATTTCCAGTTAAAGCTACGTCCACTTTACTTTGTCCCTCAACTGTAACTTCTACGTTTGCTGCAGCTGTTGCTCCTTTTGTTACTTTAAATGAATATATTGCCGCTTCTGCTGCTGATGAATCTTTACCTAAAGTATTATTAGTATTTGGTGTTACTTTTACTCCTAATGTATTTGGTTCGTTTACATTTACGCCTAATAGTTGTTTAGTTGCAAAGTCATAAACTCTAGGTCCTGATAATCTTACACCATCTTTATCTTTGATGTTGTTTAGAACCTCAAATTGTGTGAAGTCTGATGCTTCCCATTCTGGTAATGTTATTACTACTTGATTACCATTGCTTTGTGACTCTACTTTACCGCCTAGATCCTTAACATCATATTGTTTCCCGTTTGCACTACGTGTAAATATATAGTTTGTTGGATTTTCTGCTAATTCTCTATCTACATACATTCTTTCAGTAAATGTAAGTGTAATTTCAGTTGCAACAACTTCACCTCTACGTATATCTTCATATACTTTTACTGGCTCAACTATTACAAAGTCTGAACCTTTTGCACTTACACTAAAGTCAACATAGTACCTATACATTTTATTTCTTAATGAGCTTCTATCTGTAAAGTCTTTCACTTCTAGTATATAATCATAATCTTTAAATCTGTTGTTTATATATAAGCCTTCTACATTTACAACTACTACGTCTTTTCTATCTTCGCTTAAATATTTAGCTGATACAACTTTACCCTTTTCTTCAAATCTTGAAGCTACTTCTCCTTTATATAGGGTAAAGTGGTCATCTGGCTCAAACTCATTTTCTGAATACTTTCCATTTGCTTGTTTTAAGAAACTACCCTTTACATCCTTATCAAAGTATAGATATATTGTAGCCTTAGATTTGCCTTCATCTTCTACTGATTTACCGTTTTCATCTGTTTTGTATGCTGGAGTAGTTACTACTTTTTTGTCAATTACTTCTGGTTCTGAGTAGTCTATTTCTGGAGTAGCAACTTTTTTAACTTTTTCCATTGCAACCTTAGAATGGTTTTGTACTCCTTCTATAGTTACTTCTATGTCTCTTGGTAGTTCTCTTGCAAAAGTATATGCTACTTTATTTGTATCTATTTTGCCAGCATCTTCTGCATATATTGTATGTCTTCCTTCTACATAAGAAATATTTCCTACACTTGATCTATTCCAATATGCTTCTACTGAATCTGCATATACATCTTTGTCAAATGTAACTTCTACTACATTACCTTTTACTACTACAGCTGTTACTTCTGGTGCTACTTCATCTTTAACTATTTGAATTGGAAATTCAGCTTCTTCTGATTTAAATCCAGCATAATCTTTCAAAGATTTAATAGTTAAAGTTTTTGCATTTTCTGAGAATGCAGTCTTATGATATGGAGTTAATATTATTTCCCTACCATATTGGTCAA
This sequence comes from Sporanaerobacter acetigenes DSM 13106, assembly GCF_900130025.1. Classification (NCBI taxonomy): domain Bacteria; kingdom Bacillati; phylum Bacillota; class Tissierellia; order Tissierellales; family Sporanaerobacteraceae; genus Sporanaerobacter; species Sporanaerobacter acetigenes. The sequence continues at coordinate 60,222 of NZ_FQXR01000004.1, forward strand.
CCTTCATAGCTACATTTCTATTATCTATTAAGAAACTTCTTTCTTGTGGGTCATCAATTGGTTCGGATGTTATTACTTTTATACCATATTCTCCTAAAACTTTTACATCTTTAATTACTGGTATTGCATTGTCTTTAGCTACAAAATCATATGTTTTGTTCATAGCTTTATCAATATTTCTTATTACTAATTCATATTCTACCTTTTCTACTAATGGTTTGTCTAATGATAAGATTACATCGTTTCCGTCTACAGTTACTTTTTCTATTTTTCTTCCTACTATTTTATAGTTGTTTGCATCTACCAATTTTGCTTCGTTTGGTAATTTAGCATTTGATAATCTAACTACAACTTCTCCTAAATTTTCAGTTTCTACTTTTTCTACTTTTAGTTCAGCTGGTGCTGGCATTTCAATTCCTAGGAATTCAGCCAATGTTTTGTCTGAACCTTTCATTTTAAGTCCTAAAGCATTGAAAGTCATTTGAGCCATTTGGCCTCTAGTGATTTCTGCTTTTTCTTCTACTTTTAAGTCTTTCATGATTCCTAATTTTTTAGCTGTTTCAAATGCTGCTTTGTATGCTTCTGCATCATTTACTTCATATCCTAATGCTCTCAATAATACTGTTGCATATTGTTGAGCTGTAAGGAATTCACCATAACCAAATTTTTCTGCATTATGTCCTTCATAATACTTGTTTGCTTGTGCCCAAGCAAGGTATGGTTTGTAATAATTGTTTGTGATATCCTTAAATGTTGGATATTCTTCAGTCACTGGGAATTTCTTTGCTTCTTCCTCAGCTTTCATCAAACGGCTTAATAATACTACTGCATCTTGTCTCTTTAATTGTTTGTCTAGCATCAAGTCTCCTGAATCGCTTCCTTCAAGGACTCCTGCTTTCTTTAGAAATTCTCCTGCTTCTACTGCTGGATCAACTTTAGCTTCATCAGCAAAAGCAAAAGAGAAACTTCCTAGTACCATTGCTAGTACTAATAGTAATGATAAAGTTTTCTTCATTTTTCAAAGACCTCCTTTGATATTTTGTTTTTTAAACTTTAAGTACTTTTATAGTTTGCAAATCTTGGCAAGATTCGCATTCTATAAAGTATTATAGCATCATCTGATTTTTAGGTCAATAAGATAAATGCTATTGTAATCACTTTGTAACATTAGGGAATATTATATTTCCCAATTGCTATATGATTATTATATATGATTTGAATCTAAAATACCATTACAGTTGTGTTACAGATTACTGGAGTATTTTCATTGCTTTTTCTAGTTGCGGATCTTTGGTACCGGCAGATGAGTTTGCCTCTACTACTACATCTGGTACTACACCTTTTCCATTGATGCTCCTCTTTTTAGGTGTCAAGTATTCGGCTACTGTGAGTTTCATTCCATCTCCATTGGATAGAGGTAGGATTTCCTGCACTGTTCCCTTTCCAAAAGTGGTAACCCCTACAATAGTTCCTGCCTTTGTGTCTTGGACTGCTCCTGCAAATATTTCTGAAGCACTAGCTGAATTTTTATTTACAAGTACAACTAATTTATATTTAGTCTTTGGAAGTTCTGAATAATAGGTTTGTTCTATTTTGTTTTTATATTTTATATGAACTATAGGTCCCTTTGGCACAAAGTGTCTTGAAACTTCTACTATTTCTCCTAAAAGTCCTCCAGGGTTGTCCCTCAAATCTATAATTATTTTAGAAATATTTTTCTTGTCAAATTCTTTTAATACTGGTATTAGATTTTCATTAGTATTTTCATTAAATTGATTGATTTTTATATACCCTATATTTTTGTCAAGGATTTTGTAGCTAATAGGATTTAGTTTTATTTCATCCCTTGTCAATGTAAAATAAATAGGGGAGGCTTGTCCTTCTCTTTTAACTCCTATTTTGACTTTTGTTCCTTTTTCACCTTTTATGAGTGCTACTACATCTTTAGAAGAAAGGCCTATTGTATTTTTCCCATCTACTGAAATCACTTTGTCCTTAGATTTCATTCCTGCTTTGTAGGCTGGACTTCCCTCTACAGGTTCTACTACAACTACATAGCCATCTTGTTCTGAAACCACTATCCCTACTCCTACAAAATTTCCAGAGACACTTCCCAAAAGCTCTTCAAATTCAGCCTTTGTATAATAGTTGCTATAGTCATCTAAAAAATAAAATAGCCCCTTTATTGCTCCCTGTATAAGTTCATTGTCATTTATATCGAAGGCATAGTTATCTTTTACAAGCTCTTTTACTTGATAAAAATAGAGTAGATTGTCCTCCAATGTATCTTGCCCTTCTCCATAAGATACTAGTGGTACAGATAAAATGATGAGTACCAAAAACAAAGCAATGGTCTTTTTAAACATATTGTTTCTTTTCACAAAAATTCCCCCTTATAGATAAAACTTTTTACTCTAGTTTTAATTTTAGAGTAGTTTCATCTCCATATCTTGTGAAGATATATGAATTTCCTTCATTTTTTATTTCAAAATCTTCATTTAGTACTTCTATACCCTTTGGTGCATATATCTTAACTTGTTGAAGTCCTTTTTTCTTCAGCTTTATTTCCATATATTCCTCTTCATATTGAATGTCTACTGGTACATTGACCCTTTCTATATGAGGAGAATCTTCTACTTTGCCTTCAATTAAATTTACTTTTCTATTTAAACCAATGTATAAATTTTTTCCTTTCCTAATATATATATCTCCATCAACAAAAAAGTCCTTATCCTCTAATGCTTCTCCTGGTTCAAATTTTATACCAAGAACATTTTCATTAGCATTTGAAGGAGTAAATGTAAAAGATATTTTCCCATCTTTTTCTACTCTAGATATATGAACATCTCCATTCATGACAGATGAAAAGGTTTCAAACATCTGATTTTCTGTCATGAAATTGTAGTCATATTTATTCCTCAAATTGTTCAAAAAAGATGCTTTATATCTTAAATCTTTAAGACCTTTTTCTTCCTGCACTGCATATTCCATATGATAAAAATAGGTAATAGGCAAATCCAAAGAAGATATGCTCTTGTAGGCACTCTCATGTATAGGTATATTGGGTGCAGGATTAAATAGTATGAAATCCTCAACCTTTTCTCCATTGGAAAGATAAAATGGCATTGCCCAAATATAGTCCCTAGAAAGACTAGGTTCTCCTGCCTTTTGACTAGGCCTAAAACCTGAATTCCACTTTATACCCTCTTGAATCTCACTATGGAAAGACTGAGTAGGGCTTATATTGTTTATCCTCCAAGTATGTTGATTGGTCCCTAGCTTTTCCCAAGGTATACCATAGTATTCAAAAGCTTCTTTGTGAAGCTCAAGTTCTTTTCTTTCTTGAGTATAGCTTTTGTAGCTGTGAAAATAGGTATGAGGATAAAATTCTATATAATTTTTGTTTGCATAGTCAATAGCATTTTCCAATTGTTTTTTATATGGAAATATAGATGAATCTATAGGTTTGGGAAGTCCAAATTCTATTTGACCTACCAATAAATCTATTCTCCCATCTTTATTTATATCTCCGAAGGCTGGTACAGAATAGTACCCTCCCCATAAACTTTTGTTTTTAAATGGATTCAAAGTCTTTCCTTCTATATAGCCACTATCTACAAGCTTTGGAAATCTATTTTTATATACCTTTATATAGCCATCTTTTGAACCTACTACTATTTCTACTTTTCCATCTCCATCATAGTCTACAATTCTTGGTGCAGAATATGAATCTAATTTGACATTGAACTTCATACCTTTTTTGTCAAATACTAGCCCATCTTCATTCTTTTTCCCTTTGTAGAAGTATAGTTCTCCTTTTGAATTTCCCAAAATTAAATCTTCTACTCCATCTCCATCTAAATCTCCTATAGTTGGAGATACATTTTGAAAATTCTTTTCTTCTAAAAGAATTTTATCTTTTTTAAATTTCATATCTCCTATATTTATAAAGGAAATGATTTGCCCATTTTGGTTACCAACTATTAAATCCAATTTCCCATCTCTATTTAAATCATAAAGTATTGGAGCAGAATATGAGCCTACATTTATGGGCTTTTCATTTTCATTATTTAGAAATTCTCTATTTTCATATTGTAGTCCTTCTCCATCTTCTTTGCCTAAAAATACATATACATATCCATTGGCACTTCCAGATACTATATCTAGTGTCCCATCTCCATTTAAATCTCCCAAATCTGGATAAGCTCTATAAGGTAGTTCTATTTCTGCATAGAGATTTTTGTACTGTGGATATGTTGCTATGGACACATAATCTTTTTCTGTCTCTAAATGTTTCCCTGAAGAATAATGAGAATTTTCTTCTTCTCCAATAAAGGCTGGTTTCCCTGTAGTTCCAACATTTGTATGGGCTATTATGCTTTCTTTCCAACTTCCCCATTCAAATAAACTTCGTGCTAGAGAATAGGATGGAATTTCATCATATTCTTTGAGTACATCTATCCACTTTTCCATGGAGCCATTTTTTACTGCAGATAGTACTTCAAAATGATTTTGCCAAGCCATAGCTGGTCTTCCATAGGTCCCCAGCACCTTTTCCACAGAATAGCCATATATTTCTTTAGACACAGTTGATACGAATTCATTTCTAAAAAGATAATTTCCCGTAGCAAAGGTATAGTTGAAATAGCTTTGGGATTTGTCCTTTGCCTTCATATCAAAGCCTGTAATGAAATCCTCATTGGGAATTATGCCACTAGATAAAAATACACATCCACTTCCCACATTGTTTATACCAAGGAGTGTCAATTCACCACTAGTAGCCAAAGGCTTAGCTGTAGATGGCACAAATCCTACCCCTAAGTTCAAACTGTTTAGGGTGTTTGGGTCATAAAAAGAATTTATTTCATCATGAAAAGTTTTAAAAAGTTCTTGAATTCCCTTAAAATTCTCCTTAACTTCTGGATACTTCACATAGGTGGGGAAGTTTTCCAGTTTTCCAAACCCAGAAACCCCTATAAACTCTTTTGGAAATTCATCATAGAAGCTATTTTCCAAAAACAAATAGCCTCCATTTCTTACATAGCTCATTAGCATATGTTTGTTTGCTTTAAAATCATCTTTTCCTTTTATAGATTTATCTAAATACACTATGTGATATTTAGACAAGTCCATATTTCCTACTCTATCTATAGAAATACTTTCAAGTTTCAAATTTGGTATCAAACTTTGATTATAGTTTTGATATACATCTAGATAATTTGATGAATCTTTGCTGTGTATAATGAGTAAATTTATATTGTCTTCCTTTTCTCTAAATCCATCCGCACTAACTATGGAAGACATAAGTATAGCTATTGCAATGAGTATTGGAATCAATCTTTTCAGCATGCTTTCCTCCCCTGTTTTTTAATTGTTCAATATATTTTCCCTATAGTCATATTTTAAGCTCTTTTGAAGATAATTTATGAAATTGACAATTAACTCTGATGCTTCAGCTTTAGTGATGTCTGTATTTGGATAGAAATATGGATCTTTTTCTATGATACCAAGCATCTTTGCTACATATACATGGTCCTTGGCCCAAGCTGGGATACTACCATTGTCTTTGTAGCCTGTTGAATAATTTTTTATAGGTGCAAGGTTTTGAAATCCCAACATTCTAATTAAAATAGTAGTTGCTTCGGCTCTTGTAAGATACTTGTCTGGTTCAAATTTGCCCCTTCCTACTCCTTCCATGATTCCTCTCTTTGTCACTGTTTCTATATAATCATAATTTCTATGATTTTTCCCTACATCTATATATGTAGGAAGTTTTTCTTCTTGATTCTTCTTTTTCTTTTTAGTATTTTCCTCTTCTTTTTCCAAAGGTATATTCATGGAATTGACAATAGCTCTGGCAAAATCCCCTCTACTCATAGATGAGGATGGCCCTAAATAAGTGCTGCCAAGAGGTAGCGCCTCCATACTGGCTAAAAGTAGCATATCCTTCTCATTGGGGAGTCCTAGGACATCTCTTACAGCTGGTATGTTGAGGCGAGTAATAATAGGATTTGTATCTATTGAGAAACTATCTTTCCCTGTATTTCTTCCATTCAACATAGTCTCTTCTTTAAATCTTGGAAGATCATAGGAGTATTTAAGAACATTGTCTTGTTTTTCAGTAAGCAAAAATCCCCCTTTGAAACTAATTTGATTTGGTACATTGTCTACATATTCATAATCCTTGGTCATATTGTAGGAAGCCTCAAGAGAAGCAGTTCCTTCCCAATTTCTTTTTTTGTCAATCTTGTTTTCATAGTTTATGGTATAGTCTAAAGTTTGGGTTTCAGTAGCAGACCAAGGGCTGTCATAGCCTACTAGATTCCCTACAGTCTGTACTGTAATGCTTTCTTTGCCTTTATCCACTATATAGGTTTTTCTTGCAGACCAATCCCCTGCATGGTATCCCACCAATGGGGTATTGTGAACTACCGTTCCTTGATTCCACTGATAGTTTTCATCTTTTACTTCATATTTTTTCTTTCCTATAGTCAAAGTTTCTTTATATCCATCCAAAGTCTTTTTAGATGTAGTTTGATTTCCCTTTGTATCTAATTTTTCACTAAGTTTTATAGTTCTACTAAGTTTTGCATCTTTGGCTATATTCGAAAGCTTGTAAGTATACTGCTCTGTGATGGTATCATTTTTCATTTTTGTCTTTATTTCAAGGGTACCCTCCAATACTATAGGCTCTCCTGTGACAAATATGACTTCTTTGTAGATGCTTTCATTTTGTATTCCACCTTCATACCCCGGAATATTTATAGCAAAGGATTCCATAGGACTTAGGAGTAATATCAAAGCTAGGAAGAAAGCTATATGTTTTTTCATGTTAAACCTCCAATCTTTAAGCTTTTAATTTATAATTGGCCTTCAGGCCTAGTCTTCCACCAATAGGACATATCCCATGTCTTTGGAGGAATCTTTATTTTTCACTATATATACTTTACACTTTGTTCTCAATTTATAAATTTCATCATTAGTCATAGGTTTATCATTTAGAAGAACAACACTTCTATTTAAATCTATAGTTTCATCTGATCCATTTTCCCATCTATCGTTTAAAGTATTGTAATTTTTAACTTTTGTGATGCCTATAGTTCCATTGTCCACATTTATATCTTTTATCTCTCCAATAGTGCTATAGTGAGTTTTCACATTTTGGCTGTATTCATTTAGTTGAGGAGTCATATTTAGAGCAAGTACTTCTTTTTCATCCTTTGTCTCTCTCACTACGAAATAGGCAGTCTTTCCCTTGTAGAAATCATTTTTAACTCTTTCTCTCAATGTAGAATCTTTTATATCTTTATAATTTATATATCTAGAAGATACAAACGAATTTGAAGGTATAATCTTTTGGAGTTCACTATCATATATAAGAGTATCTTCAGTCAATATAAACTTTTCAGAGCCACTCATTTCTACCCATTTGTTGTCTGTAAGTTTTAGATGATCTAATCTGTAGTTCATCCTACCAATTTTAATTCCATAGTCATATATATCTTCTATTTTCCCTCTATAGACAATGAGTTTAGTTCCATCTATTCTATCATCAAGTATTCCTGTTCCCTCTATGGAAACAATGCTTGCATGTCTTTGTCCCCTAGTATAGTCACTGTAGACAAATACATCTTGGTTTTTATCTATATTTAAGGAATCTACCAGTCTATTGTCTTTCACCACTATGGTACCGGGGTGGAAATACATGGTATTGTTGTCTACTACAAACTTTCCTGTACCATATTCTATATCTTTTATTTTGTCCTTATGGGCTACAGAAGAACCACTTTTGATTAGAAGTTTAGATATATTCATATTGCCATAGCTTTTGTCAAAAGCAATATATACTTCTTCATTCTTCCTATTTTTAATCTTCTTTAAACTTATCTTTTCACCATCTTCATAGAGTTTGTCATTTTCTGCCTTTAACCTTATATTGTGAGAACCATAAGGATTCCACTTTCCTTCAATATATATATATGGTTCCTTCAAGATAAGTTCTTTGTTTCTCTCATCTACCAATTCTATTTTACCTTTAAGTATTCCTTCTATATGTCTTTCTTCGTCTTCAACTTTTATATTAGATACTTCACTTGTGTATATATCATCAAAGGTGAGCATGACCTTGTCTCCAGGCTTTATTTGAAATAGCTCGCATCTTGTACCATTTTTGGTTATTCCAGTAGAAGAATTGATTTTGTACTTTTCCCTTTCACTGCTAGATTTTATCTCAATTTCATTTCCAGTGATAAACAACACATCTCCTACTTTAAATCTAGTTCCCGGTATGATATAGCCATCTCTTTCTGGATCTTCCTCATCATAGGCTATGAGCCTTACCGCATCATTTCCCTTTAATTTAACTGAGACTTCCTGTCCATAGTAGAGCTCAGCTATATTTGAAGTTTTTCCTTCTATTTCTATAATAGTATTTGGATTTATCTTTATAGTATGCTTTTTTTCATAATAGTCCAAAACTCTTATGGTATTCTCCTCATAGTTTATAGCTTCTATAGTTCCAGTGAGATTGAAATCTTTTTTAGGTGTAAATCTTCCATAAAGAACTTGTCCATTTTTATCTATGTAATACTTCAAAAAATCTCCTTTTTGCAATACATCAGGATAATATATTGCTTTGTTTTTTTGTACTATAAATATGTTTTTGCTCTTTTTGTCATATTTTAGATAATTCCTAGTGCCATCTATATTCTCCATATTGAAATAAATGACCTTTTTGCCATTTTCCACTACTTCATTTTTTTCAATTATCTGACCTTCTTTGGCAAGCATATTTCTCTTCTTTGCCAAATCATCACTAGCATTGAAAAGTATTTGAGCCATTTGAGCTCTGTTTATATATCCTTTTGGCAAAAAAGAATTTGAATTTGCGCCAGACATATATCCCTTTTTAAGAACAGCTTCAATTAAAGGAAGTTTTTCTTTATCAATTCTATGAGCATCTTTGAAATTGTAAACTTTGATGATTTCATCACTTCCAGCTGGAGTCAAGTTCAAAGCCTTTCCTAGATAATAGGCTGCATCCTCTCTAGTGGCTTTGGACTTTGGATTTGATATTTCTTCGTCCTCCTCCATTCCCAAAATATCTACCATGATAGATAAAATTTCTTCATTGCTAAGATATCTATCAGGATAAAATTTTCCTCCACTGCCTTCCATATACTTAAGAGCTGCAACTTCATATATGGCTTCTCTTGCCCAATGCTTCTTTATATCAGAAAAGGAGACATTTTTAAAATGACTGTCTCCGTTTTTCACACCCTCATATATGGGATGGGAAGTACTTGGTCCCATCCCATAGACAAATGGGGATATAGATTGTATAAATATCAAAGAGAGGATTATTGTTATGCATATTTTTTTCTTCATATTAAAATCTCCTTTTCTCTATCTATTAGATAGTAGGATGTATTTGCCACTTTTATTTATATCAGTTGAATTTCCCTTTTTGACAAATACATAATTGCCCTTCTTCTCATCCAGTCTAGCTAGATAAAAATCTTTTCTATTTGGATAAGCAATAGAATCATATTCTATGAATAGTTTCCCATTTTTAAGCATATTCTCTATCTCTAAAGTTTCTTTTCCATATTGATAGTCAAAATATATATCATAGGATTTTGAGGAAGCTTTCTTTCCCCTTGGCAAATGTCTTTCTCCATTTCTTTCAAAGTGAATCCTTATATATGCATCTGTGTTTCCACTATCTTTTTTACTCACTTCATGAGTATATAAATCTCTTGGATTCAATATAAGTGAAAATGTTCTATCTTTTATGGTCAATCTAGAGTCCTTTCTCACCATTGAAACAGGTATTGATACTATAAATTTATCATATTTTTTGTACTTTGCCAATGAAAAATCAATAGTTCCTACTCCTCCTAACAAATCATCCGTACCTAATATTTTCACCATCTTTCCTTCGATTACTTCCTCTTTACCTTTTTCCTTTAATTTCTTTTCTTCTTCTTTGAGTTTGTCTTCTTTTTCTTTTAGTTTCTCATCTTCTCGTATAGATAGAGTTCGAACTTTCACTGTAGCAAAGTCTATAGCTGCTCCATGCTCATTTAATGCTCTCACCATAAAAATATACTCTGTATTTGGCTCTAATCCTTTCACTAAAAATTCAGCTAAAGATGTATCTCCAATAAAGGTATACTCACTATCTATGGCCTTTTTCCCATATATCTCATATCTTGTAGCTTTGTTTAAAATATCTTCTCCAGATTTAGACCAAATGAGTTTCACCGTTGATTCATACCCTGGTATTCCTTCAAGTACCAATGGCTTTGAAGGAACTGGTTTTTCATATCTAAATTTGTCATAAGGATCTGATATACCTCCATCTGGATTTATGATGATTAAATTTACATTTTCTAGTTCTTTAGCTTCTTTAAATGTAACTTTTATAGTGTTTTCATTTTCCACTTTCACAGTAGCAGCTTCCATTCCTCCAACTACTGCTACTTCTCTATTCTTTCCTTGAGCATCCACCTCAAGTATACCTTCTCCCATGATTTGCATATCTTTTTTTAAATCTTTTTTATCTACTATTTTTCCACCTACTACTACTTTTGCATTTGGCAAAAACTGCTCTCCAGTAATAGTAACTTCTGTTTTTGTATCATTGGTAAACAATCTATCTGGTGATACTCCTTCTATGGTTGGTTTACTTATATAATTGAAATTTATATTTCCTTCACACAATGAGCCATCCGGATTTTCAACTCTTACTGGTACTTGTCCCAATGTTTTGCCAGGTGGAACTATAACTTCTATAGTCTTATAGTCTATGAATTTTATATTTTTATCTTCTACTTTGCTTTCTCCAAAGTATACCTTCAGCTTTTCTCCTTCATAGCCCTCCATAGTTTTTCTGAAATCATTTCCTATGATTTTCACTTTTGTTCCACCAGTAGCAGGGCCTCTATCTGGTTCTATACTAGTGATTGAAGGCTCTGATTCACCTGAGGTGAATTGAATATATATTGGCCTTGGTATAGATTCTGCAGAAGAACCAGTTCCTCCATCATCATTTACAACTATTACTGGATATAGCATATCCTTGTTTACTTTACCTTCTACTATAGGCATCTTAAAGGTAATAGTATTCTTGTTTGAATCTTTGTTGTCTAACAAGAATGTAGTGATAGCCTCTACATTCCCTATCTGAACCTTTTCTACATCTCTAAAATCAGTACCTTCTATAGTGATTATACTTTGACTTTTCACATTAACCCTTTGGATGAGAATTTTTCCATCATCACCTGGTACCGGGTTTTGCCCATCTCTTTTTACATTTGTAATTTTAGGTTTGCTATCAGGGTTTTTGTATAAGAAAACCGCTTTATTTGATATCCCATCAGGGTTTTCTACAACAACATTTACATTGCCTATGACGTGATAAGTAGGAGTATCTACTTCCAATTGAGTATTAGATTTAAAGGCCACATTTGGTGAATAACCTCTATCCACAAAAACTCTATTATCCACTACCTCTACCTTCACAAGTTCAAATCCACTGTAATTGTTCCCTTCACTGTCTTTTAATCCTTTCAAATCAATGAATTTTTCTCCGCCAGTATATTCATATTGTCCGCTATAAATTTTTTTGTTGTGCTCAAGGTACAGCTTTATTGTTGGCTTTTCTTGTATTAGTTCATACTCAACCTTCAATTCACCTGGCAATTTTATAGTTGCTTTTCCTCCATATATAAGTCCTGAATTTTCACCTTCTCTAGGAATATCTCTATTTGTTATTTCTCCGAATCGAACTAAATAAGTTGATTTCCTTTCTTCTTTCCCTTCTTTATTGAAAAGGGATATATAGTTTTCTTTGAAGTTTTGTCCAACTACATCTACTTTTTCTCCACCTTGTCTTTTCCCTACACTTGGAGTTATTGTACCTATCTTTGGATTTGAGCCTTCATAGGTATATTTTATCTTTGGAGATGTTCCTGCATCATTGTTGACTATATATACATCTACTACACCTTGAATAGCACTTTTAGGTGTCACGACTCTAATATATCCTTTGTCATTGAACTCTACTATTTTAGCTTCATTGTTCCCAAAATAGACTTTAGGCAACACTGGAGAACTGCAGTATTCCTTGTAGTTATTCACTACTCTATTTAGTGGTTTTTTCATTGTGCAGTCATTGTGAGATTTCATATTCGTCCATTTGCCATTTCTGTCTATATCCTCGTAGTTTTTATCTCCATCCTTTGGTATTTCCCCTTTGTAGGGTTCAAAAAACCTGAAATCATATCCCCATATCTCTACTATTTCATATCCTGCTGCAGAACCTTTTATAGGATTGATTTTATCTATTCTTGGTCTACTCGAAGCTATAACATAACAAAACAAATCTTCTCTACTAGCCGAACCACCATCTTCATTGACTACTACTATTGGAACAAACTTTTTATCAGTTATAAAATCAGTATCTACATCTCCTGGATATTTTGGTACTTTTACAGTTATAGATTTGTAGTTTGGATTTACTTTCAAATCCTTCTCAGGTATTTTCACTCCTGATATATATACTTCTGATGTATCCTCAAAGTTTTCTCCATAAATAGTTATTTCATATCCTCCTTCTACAGAACCCTGACTTGGAGCGATATAGTTTATTTTAGGTCTTGATTGAGGTATCAAATATTCAAATCCATTTTTTACAACATAGCTCTTAGTATCTGGATTCCTTACAATTACATCATAAAATCCAGGTATAGATTTTTCGGGAATACTAACCCAGATTTCATTTTTATTTCTTACCTTTGCTCTATGTCCTGTTATAACTCCAGTTTGTCCATCAATTTCATATGGGGTACAGAATGTAAAAGTATTGTTGTTTATTTTTATGGAATCATTTTTAACTTCCACATCATACGACTTTCCTCCTTGAAGTGCTTTGATAGAATTTCCATCTAAAACTATTTCATAAGAATCATTTTTGCCATCTGATAATGTAACTTTTCCCATATCGTCAACTTCTAACAAATAATACTTTTCATTACTTTTTAATATCAAGCTATCATGATAATCTGCTACCCTTAAATATTTGGTGCCAAATTCATTTTCTCCAATAGAAAGAAGACTATAATCAAATTTTATAGTAAATTCTTTACTGCTTTCATTGTTTTTTAATTTTAATATTTCTTTCTCGGATGTTACTTCATATTCCTTGCCATCATTATCTATGGCTATAATTTTATTGTCACCTTCAATATTTGCCATACTGAATGTGTATGATTGACTTTCCCCAGTTATAACTGGATGTCCTTCATAATCTACATATATAGAATAGATATCTTGTCCCTCTTTAATTTCTGCACTTTTGTAATAAGGTGAAAGCTTTAAGTATTGTTTTTTTGTCCAAGGGTCTTCATCTATAAACATCAGTCTTTTATCTTTTATAGTTGGAACTTCGTAATTCTCCTTTAAAGCATTTTTCCCATTTTCCTCATAATACCTGTTTACATCATCCTTCCCAAGGAAAACTCTTGTCCCTATTAGCTTATATATACCTAATCCTGACAAATCATTGACCGTTTGATCTGGCTTTAAAAAGTTGTTTCCCTTTACAACTACCAATGTGTCTTTTGTCCCTTTGTTTGGTGCTATAGATGTAATCTTGGGATCTATGTTCATGGTCTTTACATATATAAACTCATGGGTGTCACTACCTCCATCTGGGTTCATGACTTGTAGAATATTTTCTCCTTCTCTTCCTTTGGGAGCTTTGAATTTCAATGTTCCTCTAGTTGTTTGTTTATCTATATCCCTTGTCACATTTTGTATTTCTTTGCCATCAATAAATACTTTTATACCATCTTGAAAATTTCTACCTTCAATTGTTATTTCTTCTCCACCTTCTACTGTAACAATATAAGGGTCTACTTTTTCTATAATAGGACTACTAGTGACTGTGACAAATTTTATAAGATCATTTTTATAATTATAAAGCCCTTTTTCATTTGAATCCCTCTTTGGATTTGCTACAGCTATAGGAAGGGAAGTATTTATATTCTTGTCTGATATTTTTCTACCCTTTGGAATAGTGACAACAATGGAATCTCCTACTTCGTTTCCACCTACCCCAGTGACAATACCACCGTTTTTATCCAAAACTTCAAATATGGCATTTTCTATAACTTCATATTTTATTTCTCCATCTTCTTTTCTATTGTCAGAACTTCCATAGTATACCTTCCCATCTTCTTTTCTTTCTATAATTATTTGCCCTGTATCTTCACCTGAACCACCTATAATTACTTTTGGATAGTTGGTCTTGAAATCATTGCCTTCTTTATATCTAAATACATTAAAGTTTTTCCCTTGTATAGAAAGTATAGTATCATGGGATGTTTCTTTATTGTCATTGCTGTCATTTGTAACTTCAATTTTATCTGGAGTTACTTTTTCAATGACTGGATCCTGATAGCTAGGAAGAAAAGTATAACCCTTATCTAATTTTGCTACTTCTGTAAACACATACTTTTCTGTTGCACTTATTTCTATAGTAGTTGTTATCTCTACAATTACATCCTTTCTTGGATCTTTCAGGTCTTTTTCATCTATAGTTTTAGTTTTTACATATAAGGTATCTAGTTTGTCATCTCCCTTGATAAATTGGTTTTTCCCAATATGAGCATCTTCAAACAATGCATCTCTACCAATAGTCACTAGAAAATCCCTAGTTATAGAATTTACTTCTTTTTCATTATATTTTACACCGCTATGCTCATAATCAATTTTCAGCTTTACTGGCTCATCTAATCCTTTTTTTATTATCTCTACATCTTTGTCAGTAACTTCATTTATATTTCCCTCTAAACCATTTATCTTCAATTCATCAAGTCTATATCCATATATAGCCACATAAGAACCAGCACTCGTTCCTTGATTAGGTACTACCTTGTATATTTGAGGACCTACACTTGCATCCACTACATAAAATTCACCAACAACTTGCTCCTTTGTGATTAAATTTGACATATCAAGTCCCGGCTTTTTATATGAATCTAAATTGTTTGTCAAAATAACTTTATATGTCTTCCCTGATTCAAGCTTAGGAACCTTTATTTTTATAATTCTATTTGCATCAGTTGTATCAGGATATTGTGGGTCTGTCCCCATGTTTTCATATAAAAATGGCTTTGTTTCATCTTCTAGAAAAAATACTGAAAATTTTTCTTTTTTGTTTTTTATAGTTATAGTTACTTCTGTACCTACAGTTCCTCTATTTGGGTATATAGTTACCTCTTCATCCTTTATCTCCATTCCTTCATAAATTCTAAATAAATCGTTGTAATTGTATGTAGTCTCTACTGGTATTCCTGTTTCTGTTTTTGTACTCTTTATGATTATGTGATTCATACCTTTGTCTAGTTTTTTAAGAGTATTAGAATCTAAAGTCACTTTAGTATCGTTATCGAATTTACCTGAAATATCTTGAGTATTGGCAAATACCTTCACATCACTACTTGTCACTTTTAAATTTTGTCCTTCTATTTCAATTTTAGGGTCTGCCGAGTTTATATCAATTGTTGAAGGAATAACTTTCCCTATTTTAGGCATTCCTGTTTCATCTATTGTATATGGTTTTCCTGCTATTTGAAGTTTGGAAATTTGTTTTTCTGGATCTATTTTGAATTGCAAGAAATAATCATTACTTCCTGGCCCCGGAGTCCCTAGAACTTGGTATTCTCCTCCACCAGTAGGCATATATAATACTTGGGTTCTACTCAATCCACTACCTGTAATAGCTATACTATAGGTACCTTTATCTGATGTATCCTTGAAAGTTCTATATATTTCAATTTTTTCAACCTTTACTTCACCCTCTGCTCCATAGGCTATTTCTCCCAATGGCAGTATACCTACAATCATGGATATGGCTAAAATAGTACAAAGCAATCTATTCTTTTTCATATGTAGTCCCCCTTAACTGAAAATATAAAATATATTAAAGTATAATTGTATTCATAGTCCTACATATTTTTATCGGCAAAATATGTACCTTTCTTGAGGATATTGTAGAAGATTTATAGAAATTTGCCGATATAAATTATGGAAAAGTATTTGAAGGGAGTGGAAGTTGTGTACAAAAAAATAATTTGCATCATAATTATATTGGCTATAGTCTTCCCTTTGCTGCCCACTACAGGATTTGCAACAGGCTATGTAAAGGAAATTGACGCAGAATTTAGCAATATGGAAATTCAAGTAGAAGGGAAAAAAATATCAAATCACAAAGAACCTTTTATATATAATGATGATATATGGGTTCCTCTAAAGGATTTGGGACGTGGACTTGGTTTAAATGTGAAATTCAACAAAAATAAAAAAAGTATTTTCTTAGACTCTAAAGGGAAACTCAAAAAAAACATAGACAAATCCACTACCTCCTATCAAAGAGGCTATGAAATAGAAACAAAAGAAAATATCAAGCATGATTTAGAAGATGAAATTGACATCCTTGAATATGGAAAAAATTTTAGAAAAACTGAGGATTATATAAAAAAATCTAAAGTCCGAAATATAAAGGTATATTTTGGAGACGTAAAAATATATTTGGATAAAAAATCTTTAGATTTTGAAGGATTTATGTACAATGACGATATATATGTACCTATAGATAGTATTTCTCCATATCTATATATCACCCCTACATATAAAAGTGAAGTAAATTTATTATATATAGATGCCAATGGACTATTGGTCAAAAATAAAGATTATTCATCCTTTGACAATTTATTAGGATTTAGGGAAGGACAAAATTATCTTCTTGATATACAATTAGCTCAATTGGAAAAAAGAAAAGAAATTGTAGGTAGTTTAAAGATTCCGTACAAGAAACTAACTACTGCCAAAGATTTAGAAAACTATTTAAACAATTATCTATATAAACTAGATGATATACCAATGAAATTAGAAATAGCCAGTCATTATGGAAATTGGATCTATTTAGATATTGATTTTTCTTCTTCTAGAATCAGAAATTGGGATAAACTTCAAAGAAGAGATGTTGAAAATTGGATTTGGGATATATATTCGGCTATTTTGAGTCTATACAACGAAGATACTTCTATTTATGGGGCTATAAGAAACCCCTACTATAGCAAATACTCTCATTCATCTAGGAAAAATTATGTGACCTTTGACACTAAAAACAGTGATCTTTATTTCGACTTCACAAATAGTGGTCTTAAAAAGGATAGCAATATAAATCCTGTGTATTTAGCAGAAATACTTGAGAAAAATTTAAATAAATACAACAATATCAAATTTGAATATGATGTGGAAACTAATGGAGATGATATATACATAACCACATACTCTGATTCTAATGACTTTGCAAATGGTCACATTTATACAAAAATGGGATATCTAAAAAGACTCAATTGGGAAATAAAGAAAATGCATCCCGACTTAGAAGTCAATGGAAAAATAGTGTTCCCTAATGATAAATATGAACCTATAAAATTTAACTTGAAAGATAATAGAATTCGTTCTGTCGATCTCTTAAAAGAAACAGAAGAATATTTAAATACTCGTTATGGTTTCTTTAGCTATGGAAGATATGATTTTGGACTTAAATATACCATCCATGAAGAAGGGCTAGACAATTTTCGCATTATAGTAGAAGGAGATTTTTCAGTAAGTGATGAACAGTGGATAAGTGCAGGAGAAACTGGAAAACAAATACTCACTGACAAGGTTCAAAATGCTATAGACTGCTGTGCATCTATTTGGAATACAAATGTTTCTACTGAAATAGTAGACAAAAACCAAGTACCTTTGCGACAGTAGGGACGGTTCTCGCTGTCGCAAAAAAGGCTTCCATTTGGAAGCCTTTTTTTATACCGATCTATTTTTCAATACTTTTAAATCCACTTCATGTCTTCCTATTATTTCTTTCACTGCATCTATATTTTCAGCAATATTTTTTACATTTCCCTGTATATGAGCTATGTCGTTTGCCATCTTGTCATGTTCAGCTTTATTGACTTGTGCCGAGTGTTCGAGAGCTTTCAATATCAAATGATCCTCTTGCTGCTGTACTCTGATAGATTTTACTTCTTCTCTAAGTGATTTCATCTCTGCACTGTTAGACTTTACTTCTTCCCTAAGTGATTTTGTCTCTGCACTGTTG